>JAKPKE010000216.1 GCA_029553855.1 Bacillota bacterium
TCGGTATCTGCCAAACGAGCGGCTGCTATAATAAATTGCAGGATTAACGACTTGACAAACAATACTATTCATCCGATAGAGGATGATAGTTACGATCAGCCCGGATACATAATTAAGGGAAGTTTTGTGGCCAAAAAAGGATCTGACCCATCGACTGCCGAGGATGATCCGGGATCGATTAGTTCTTCAGGACAAACTACCATGAAGTATGGTGACCGTATTAAATTCAATTATTTAGATCACTATGGTATTGCTATTTCTGGTGCACGTATGAATCCCGCTGTAAATCCAGTACCAATTAATCAGGAAATATTGCTCGAAAATAACTGGGTACTCACCACCATGCGTGTAGGTTATTTTATTGAAGGAATCGGAGCCATTGCACGTGGAAATGTTAGGCGCGATATAACGGGAAAAATTGGCTGGATTCATCCTTCGGGTAAATCCCTGAATTCCAATAATGCCGCAACTTTCGAAAACAGAGGTTTAAATTTTGCCGGAGAAAATATCATTATAGAAAATAATGATTTAGAAGTAGAACGACACAATTTTGTAAGTGGCTATAAATCGGTTGATGGTGAAGGTATTCTTATTCAGTGGCAGGACCCCTGGGGTTTCGATACCAATAATCCTGCAAGTGGTGCCAATACCCGAATGTATGATATAACTATTCGAAATAACAGGGCAAATTCATATATAGGAATTTACGATATTCAGTTGCAAATAAGTAATTTACATATTACTGGGAATGATTTGTTAGGTAAAGGTAATGTGCTGGTATTTAAAAAAGAACGTATCTATCGTATTGATAATTTATACATTGAAAACAATGTGAATATTACCGGCATAGCTGTAGGGAATAAAGTGGGTACGGAATATGCCATGCCGGGTTCAAATATTTACATTCGCAATAATATGCTGTCTTCGGGCGGAATCGGATTTCCTTATCAGGCTATTGTTTCGGGTAATATAAATGCCTCTTGGCTATCGGAATTCTCTACAGCTCAGGCATTACCAAAAGTGCAGCTGCCTTATCACGGAGCTTATAATGTAAGCGATACAGCTTCATTGAAATTAGAGTTTTCGCATCCAATAGAAGCCGTAAATCTTGGTGGAATTTATTTACAATCTAATCTGTCGGGACAAAAGAAATTTCTTTCGTCCACCATCAACGATAAAACCCTGAATATTCTGAATCAGGATGGATTTTCCGATAATATGTCAACATACACCGTA
>JAKPKE010000235.1 GCA_029553855.1 Bacillota bacterium
CGCTCGCTCTTTCCGAGCGCTCCGTTCCCCTCCTCGGTCTTCTTGGAGGAGTCTGGGAGATGACGGACAGCCACTACATTCCGAATGGGAGAAATGCCGGCTATGATCGCCTGCAGGAGCTTGCCGAGACCTATGGTCTTGGAAAGCAGGTGATCGTCAAGGGCGGCAGTATGATCAGCAAAGACGTCACGATCGATTCAGTGGGCGTGATCGAACCGGATAGCATACATGATTACATCGGGTTCCGAATCGGATGGTTTGAGTGATGAAGAACTCCAAGGATCACATCAAGATGCTGCAAAAGAACCGCAAGGCGTACTTCAACTATGAGGTGGTTGAAGACCTTGAGTGCGGTATCTCCCTCACCGGCACGGAAGTCAAATCGATCCGTGCCGGCCGGTTCAGCTTCGGCGACAGCTATGCTGCGATCAAGGACAACAATCTGGAACTCATCGGCTTGACGATTCAACCCTACACCCATGGAAACATCCACAACCACGACCCAAATCGAACCCGCCGGCTTCTGGCTCATAAAAGACAGATCAGGCAACTGAGGCGGAAAGTCGATGAAAAAGGCTTCACCTTGGTCCCAACAGCGATCTACCTTCGAGGCAATCTCGTGAAGGTGCAGGTTTCACTCTGTCGCGGCAAACAGCTGCACGACAAGCGCAATACGATCAAGGCACGCGATATGGAACGTGATGCCAAGCGTGAGTTGAAACAACTGAATTTCTAGAACATTTTCCATAATCCTCCATCCCTTTCCCGATGAATAATCAATGGGGGAAGTTTGTGTGCTTCTCATAATCGGTAAAATTATAAATTACTAATATATATATTATGTAATTATAAGAATAATAAATATAAATAATTTATGTATATTACAATATCTGTATGTATATATAATAACTATATAATGGATTAGAAAAATATATTTCTCAATAATATCTGTTGGGAAATAAGTAAATATTTAATATATAATAAATAACAATATACATTTATCTATATATCCGAATTTTCAACAATGTTATTATATAAACACCTAATGTATATATACAGCATATAGAATGGATATGTAAAATATATACAAACACGATTAAAAAATATCTACTTACTCTGTTCAAGTAAGTATATTTAACTTGCAAAGAAAGTTGGGATGCATTATAACTATATGTAATAATATAAATTGTAAATAAGATTGTATATGTCAATGTATCGCATAAATGATTAGATTGAACAGGAATCTGAACATTTTGTGTATTTCAGGAGTTGCCCTATGGCCATTTCACCATTTACGCTCTGCCGGATTAAAGGCAATGAACGCTTCTTCTATTATGCCCTCTTTCGCGATCCTGCTACCGG
>JAKPKE010000236.1 GCA_029553855.1 Bacillota bacterium
GCGGTAGCAAGCTTATTTGTCACATGGTTCCATGAGCCGGGGGAGCTTCCATCATCATTTATCAGATATATATCCCATCCCCCATAAATATTTATCAAAGATAATGCCCAAAAGTATATCAGAATTAATGTAAAGAAAAGAAACACCTTTGTTCTTACATTTTTCAACCCAATCCCTCCCTGTTTGTCAGAGGCGCCTATTGAACATCTCCTTTATTATATAAAATTCCACATAGTTAATAATATTGTAGCATTTTCCTGCATATTACCACAATGTACTAAAGTACAGTCATTAAAATAAAGCTTTAATTTATACTTTCCTTAAACAATAAATACAGCCTTTTTTTAAGGCTGTATTTATTGTTTAGCTTTTTCCTTTATTATTCCCATCCGTACTGTATAGGCAATTGCCTGGGCTCTGTTTTCGAGATGCATCAGCTCGAGTATTTTTCCCATATGGTATTTTACCGTCCGTTCAGTAATCTTGAGGGTTTCTCCAATGTCCTTATAGGTTATGCCCTTTGCTACCATTTCCAGCACCTCTAATTGCCGCTTTGTGAGTTTTTCGTTTCCGGTTTCCTCCGGTGCCTGCTGAAAGGGTTTATCCTTGCCGCTTCTGAACTCCTTCAAAAGTCTTGCCGCTAGCTCGGGAGAAAAAGAGGCTTCGCCATTTTTTATATCCTGAATCATATCAATTAGTTTACCTGCATTAATATTTTTCAGCAAGTATCCCGATGCTCCAAACTTAACGGCATTAAAGAGGTCATCATCCTCTTCCGATGCGGTCAGCATTACCACCTTGATGTCCGGCATTTCAGCCTTTAATAGTTTCAGTACATCCAACCCGCTGAGCCCAGGCATCTGTATATCCATTAAAACTATATCCGGCTTCAGTACTCTGGCTTTCTCAAGGGCCTCCCTGCCGTCTTTTGCTATGGCTGCAACCCCAATGCCATGGGTTTCAAGAAGATACTGCAGGCCTTCCATAAATAAAGGATGGTCGTCAACCAGCATTAGTTTTATTGGCATTTCTCTTCTCCTCCCCGCTGATAGTCACAGTTACCGCAATACAGCTCCCTTTTCCTTCAACAGATTTAATATCAACATCCGCACCGATTTCTGATGCACGTTCCTTCATTATTCCCAGTCCAAACCCGGTTTTGGCATTATCCTTCACCGGATTTGCATCAAACCCTTTCCCATCATCCTCAATTAGGACGCCAATCTCGTCCTGTGCAATTGAGAACAGTATTTTCACATTTTTTGCTTCCGCGTGCTTCCGTATGTTGTTTAAAGCTTCTTTTATAATGCTCAGTATATTGATTCTGATATTTGGTTCCAATTCTTCCCCCGTGAATCCGCAGGGTATATCCAACTTTACTTTCAAACCGGACTGCTCCTCAAAGCTATCAATATTTTTTGCCAATCCGGTTAAAAAATCCTTTTCCATAGCTGCCGTATTTCTCACATTGCAGATGTATTCCCTGATATCGTTATGTGCCGTATGGGAAACATCTATTAGCTTATCCAGCTTATCTGATGCAATACTTACCTTTGCATTAATGAGTTCCTGTCTTATGCCCTGTGCCTGAAGATTAATAAACCCCAGCACCTGCCCCAGATTGTCGTGAAGATCTCTTGCAAGTCTTTCCCTTTCCTCTGTAATTGCAAGCTTCCATTGCTGTTCCAGATATCTCTGCTGCTCCCGTTTTTTTTCAGTTGTATCGTAGGTTATGACAAGTCTGCCGATTAATTCTCCCATGTGATCAGTAATAGGAGAAAGAAATACTTCATAAACCTTTGGCATCTCGCCTGTTTTTATAGTAAACTCGCTGTGGGTAATGCTTCTGTCTGTACAGGCATTTGCCAGCTCCGGAATACTCCCGCATATTTCCTCTACTGTCTTTACGGGAGTTTTCAAAACCGAACAATTGACTATTTCCCTAAATGCAGGATTAATATCCAATACCCTTTCCTGCAAATCTAAGACCATAACTCCCGCATCCATACTTTCTATCACTGCTGCCCGCGCTATGGGCACGACGTCAAAAAGCCTGTAGCGGTATATTCCCCAGGCGATGATAATACCTGCCGGTGCAAAGAACAAAGGTGTAATATCGAATTTTTTCACCGGGCTGAGACCTGATATATATAAAATATTTGGAATCACAATCAGGCTTATGCCTATAAGCAGTGCGGCAGCCTGTTTCCTGTAAACGGTATTCTTGAAAAAAACCGCTCTTATGAGCAGCACCCATGCTGTAAGGTTAAGAAGATGTGAATATAAAGCGTGAATATAAAAGGCAGGTCCATATTCCTTTTCTATGACCGGAAAGGAACCGCTGTAATCCATATGCAAATTATATCTCATCAAGCCATGGAACCCTTCGGTCCACACAAGCAACACAATAATTGTAGGAACAACTGCAAGCCATAATACTTTTCTGCTGCGGATCCATCCGTCGTATCCGGTGAACTGCATACACATTGCAAGCAATGTTACAGGCGAATAGCAATAAGCAAAATACTGCATATTAGCCCAAAAAAGCTTGGTTGAAAAATCAACGCCTGCCATTTCCAACGCATTGCCTGAGGACCATATAGTCACTGCTGCCATACTTAATATGAAGCTGACGGTCCCTTTTACATTCCGGTGCAGAAATGCGTATATTCCAAGGGAAAATGAAACAAATGCAGAAACAATAAGAGGCCATATATATGGTATATATTGGAACTTCACATTTTCTCACCTCTTACTTCAATTTCTTTATTCAATTATAAGTATTTAACAATAATCTATCAAGTTTTTACCTTCCTCTTACCGGGATATTTGCTGTGCGTCTAGCCTTTTATCTGCTTGACATAGTCCCTGTACGCATTTATAAGAATATTGGTGTCAAGGCCATATGCCACACCGTCGAACCCATCCTTCAGATATTTCTTTGCTGCATCTGCTGAACCGCTGAATATTAGTGCATACTTTCCAGCATTTTTGCAGGCAGTAAGTATCCGGTCAATTGCTTCAAGAAACACCGGATCAGAAAACTGCGCGGGCATGTCAAGGGCAATCGACAAGTCATAAGGACCAACAAATACTCCGTCCACACCTTCAACCGAAACAATCTCTTCAATATTGTCCAGGCAACCTCCGGTTTCGCATTGCGGGATTATCATTGTTTCATCATTGGAGATTTCAAAATATTCATCAATGCTTCCGGAAG
>JAKPKE010000032.1 GCA_029553855.1 Bacillota bacterium
AGCATTTCGCTGTCCATGGGAGTAATTCCTATGTATGTGGGTATGAATTTACCCGTTGCTATTAGCTTCCGGGTTATTGGTTTTGTTATGTTTATAGGTATTGCAAAACCCAGGCCCTCTGCAGACCCCGAATTCCCCGATGCTGCTTTTATAGTATTTATCCCAATTACCTGTCCGCTGCCGTTTATCAGGGGCCCACCGCTGTTTCCGGGGTTTATTGCCGCATCTGTCTGTATCAAATCCTCCATTACAGACCCCTCGCTGACTATAATGCTCCTATTGAGCCCTGATATAATACCTTGTGTAACTGATCTCTCAAAACGGGTCCCCAGGGGATTCCCTATTGCAATGCTGACCTCACCTACAACAAGGCTGTCGGAGTCCCCAAGCTCGGCCGAGGGTAAGCCTGCGGCTTCAACCTTGACTACCGCTAAGTCAAGCAGGCTGTCTCTCCACATCACCTTTCCCTGAAGCTCCCTTCCGTCTTTTAGAAACACTGTCAGCTGCCTGGGATTTTCGCCTACCACATGGGCATTGGTAAGTATGTAACCATTTGAGTCAATTATTACCCCTGAGCCGACCCCCTCATAGGACCGTTTCCCAAAAAATAGATCCCTCTCTACTGTTACCGTACTGATTCTAACTACAGTGGGAGTTAACTTTTGGGCAACTGCTGCGGCAACATTTATTTCCCCCGAAGGATTTATAATTAGCTGCTGCCCTTGCTGAATATTGCTGTTTTGCTGCATAGGCACCAATTTATCATATAAATAAGCCGGCACCACCGCTGCTACAATAAGCCCGCCTATCACGGCCCCAACCAGAGCAGTAGCCAGATATGAAAGCCCCGAAGGCCTTTTAAGATACCTGTTATTATTTGGTGCTTCTGCAGTAAATTTTATATTCTGTGGAATATTATCCTTCTCCATAGGTTGAATGTTTTGTGTTTCCTGACCGGTCTCATCTTCCTGCCCTGCTATCCTGTCATCAAAATTGTCCATTGGTTCACCCTCCATAGGCATATTAATACTTATACCCCTTTATTAATATACCCGCCTTATGGCTGTAAATGCATTTATTCTTCAATTATTCTATATGATAATACCGGCTGAATGAGTTCCTTGGAGCAAGATCCAGCCTGATATCCCTATCCACCTTTACATTGTTTTTTCCCAGTATTTCTTTTACCGTTTCGTAGGCAAGCTCCGGGAAATTGTTTTCCTTGCTTAGATGTGCAAGCAGCACTTCACGTACCCCTGTCTGCAGCAGCTCATATACGGCATTTCCTGCTGCCTCATTGGAAAGGTGTCCACTCTCACTTAATATCCTTCTTTTCAAAAAATATGGATACCTGCCTACCTTGAGCATCTCTATGTCGTGGTTGGACTCTAACATTACCATATCGGATCCGCTGGTATTCTTCTTTACCGTTTCACTGAAATAACCTAAATCGGTAGCTATGCTTATTTTTCTGTTCCCATAGAAAAAACAAAAACCTACAGGATCCGCTGCATCATGAGGAGTGCTATATGATTTTATGCCGATTCCTCCAACCTCCAGTTCCTCCCCAACTGCAAAAAACCTGATGTTTTCTGTCTTAACGGTTCCTATCAGGTCCTCCATATTGTTCCACGTATTTGTATTGGCATATATCGGTATTCCAAGCTTCCTTGATATTATACCGACACTCCTTATATGATCTGAATGCTCGTGGGTGACCAAAACAGCTTTTATTGCGTTTGAGCATACACCTATGTTATTCAGATTGGCCAGTATCTCTTTGCCGCTTATACCGCAGTCCACCAGCAACCCGCAATCTTCGTTCCCTACAAAAACACAATTCCCGCTGCTTCCGCTTGAAAGCGAACAGAGCTTTATTCCCATTTTCTCCTCCGATACTGACTGGATAGATTAAAGAGTCCGAATGCTATTTTTCTACCCTTGAAATATCTGCTCCAATTTTCTTCAGCTTCCCTACGAGATTCTCGTAGCCCCTGTCTATATGTTTCAAGTTGCTTATCTCCGTCTCCCCATCAGCAGCCAACCCTGCAATTACCATTGCCGCTCCCGCCCTTAGATCCGTCACATGAACCGGAGAACCGGAGAGCTTATGCCGCCCTTCAATTATGGCAACACGGCCCTCTACCTTGATGTTTGCACCCATCCTTTTAAGTTCATCCACATGCTTGAACCTGCCTTCCCAGATGCTCTCCGTAATAATCCCCGTACCCTCAGCTATAGAAAGCAATACGCTCATTGGCTGCTGCAAATCGGTAGGAAAACCGGGGTAGGGTATTGTCTTTATATTAACGGCTTTCGGCCTTGCTTCGCCCCTGACCCTTATAGAGTCTTCATACTCGTCAATTTCAATATTCATCTCCCTAAGCTTTGCTGACACCGATTCAAGGTGTGTGGGGATAACGTTCTTTATCAGGACATCGCCATGGGTAGCTGCCGATGCAATCATATATGTCCCCGCTTCCATCATATCGGGTATGATTGTATGCTCGCAGCTTCCCAGATGCTCTACCCCTTTTATCTTTATGACGTCTGTGCCCGCGCCTTTGATATTTGCCCCCATTGCATTCAGCAGGTTGGCTATATCAACTATGTATGGCTCCTTGGCGGCATTCTCAATTATTGTAATTCCTTTGGCCTTACATGCAGCAAGTATAATATTTATTGTGGCACCAACACTCACTACATCCAAATATATCGGAGCGCCTACAAGTTCGGCTGCCCTAGCCTTTATCACCCCATGCTCTACCTTTATCTTAGCCCCAAGGGCCTCAAAACCCTTTATGTGCTGGTCAATAGGTCTTATTCCTATATCGCATCCCCCGGGAAAAGGTACTTCTGCTCTCCCGAATTTACTGAGGAATGCTCCTATAAAGTAATATGATGCTCTCATCTTCTTTGCTGTTTCGAAATCAGCTTTGTAGTTCCTCATTCCTTTGCTTACAATTTTCATTTCCCCGGGATTGCCTTCTTCTACCTTGGCTCCAGACTGCAGCAAAAGCTCCTTGAGATATTTCACATCTTCTATGTCCGGCAAATTTTTTATGATACATCCGGAATCCGATAATATTACTGCAGGAATTATCCCTACAGCAGAGTTTTTCGCACCGCTTATGCATACTTCTCCGTGAAGTTTATTATTTCCTTTGATTATCAGTTTTTCTTCCAAAGTTTAATCCTCTCTTTATGTAATGGTAGAAGATTGCGACGCAATCTTCTACAACTATGACATCCTAATTATATCACTATTTATAAGCTTTGATAATATAGTAAAAAAAGGCTATTCGCAGCCTATTCTATCCCTTCCGGCTTCTCATTATATGCATTAATATAAATAATATCCCTGTCTGTTGTTATTTTCCATACAGGGAAAGCTGTTCCCCCTTCTACCTTGGAAGCATCCACCTGATTCATTGTCCCAGTGCCAAAGTAATAACCCTGCTGTATTTCCGTTACCTTCTTAATAGGCACACCAACTTTTTTGTTATGCTCCGGCAAGTACAACAATGCAACAACAGGGGAAATCACCCCTGCCTTCTTCCCCAGCTGCCTTGCCGCCTCAAAACATATTACTCTTGCATTCTTTATACCTGAGTCGTTTGCGTATATCTCAATTATGCTGTTATATATAACCGCACCCTTAAAGGACTGTACATAAACAAACCTTTTATAGCCCTCAATATTCTCCACCGTTTTGATATCGGAATCATCCTTCATACCAAGCCTGCCCAAAAAATCCTTTATGATCCTGCGACAAACCTTTTCACTGATAGTATCCGATGGCCTTATGCTGCTATCTGTATAATCAAGCTCTCTGTTGTCTTTGATGCTGATCTCCTTGTCTTTTCCTCTTAGGGTTATAATACCGCCTGATATTGATTCTTCAACCTTTTCATCAGGACTAAAAAAAACTCCAATATCTTCTTTTCTGAAAAGCTTATATTTAACGGTTATCAGTGGCATATCAGTCTTTTTTACCGGGATCTTGCCTTCTACGGTTATATTATTTTTAGCCAGGTAGTCAGTTATTTGCTTGATCCTCTCACTGCTGACATAACCTATGCTGCCGGTACCGTTTGTAAAAATAATATATGCAAAAAAACTATTGATCACCAGAAAAGCAGCTATCAAAATTGTCTTTGCTTTTGCCCAGTCCATACAAAATCCCTCTTCTATGACTTACTTGTCCAGTATTATTCCTGTCTCTGCGTTTATTATATAACGCTGATTCAATATTGTTCCTTTTTCAAACCTCTCTACGGTAACATCCGCTACCCAAACAGGTATATATGTTATGGCGTTTTGACCATATCTCTCATAATAGGCAAGGTATACGTCATTAACGCTTCTGATCTTCTCGCCGCTAAGTATTTCCACTTTCTTATCCAGCAAAATATCAAGCACATCTATAGGATTAATAACCTGCTTGTATTCCAATTCTTCATTGAACTTCCTTATAAGTCTTTTATACCTCTTGATTTCATCGCCTACAATCTCCACTTCTATTGAATCACTGTTCAGCCCTGAAGCCAATACTATTGGCAGGCCTTCGTATGCGTATCTGTATCTAATAATATACTTGTCACCATTCATACTCTTTATTATATCCGATATGTAGCAGCTATTTTCAGGGAAACCAAAATGTCTGCTCACAAATTCGGTGCTTATTTCAATTGCGCTCCCTATATTAATATTACTGCTTCCGGAGGGCTGAGGATCAAAGTTGATATACTCAATCATGCCGTTTACATATAGTTTAACCACCCGGCCCTCTCTATCGGTATAAACTATCGTACCGTCCATGTTTTTTATTATACTGAGAGAAGATATATCACTGTTAAAGAAGTCCGCAATGCCGTCAGGTATCACATCTTCTCTGGCTATTAACTCCTTTTTTCCGGATAAAACAGGCAATCCCTTTTCTATAACCTTTATAGGCACTATAGCGTTTTTACTGTACATTCCGGGCTGAATACTGTCAAGATATAGGCATGCCACTGTCGGCTGCTTTTCCATGCTTGAAATCATAAAGTCCAGATTATTCTGTATTCCTTCCGTTCTGAACTCATAAAGAGTTTCCTGCCCGGTATCATACAGATATACTCTGTTAAGACTCCGGGCTACAATTATCTCATCAATGCTCTTTATCCCAACATCTGTATAGCTGCTGATATTCATGAGTTTATAAACTGCCTCAATCCCTAAAGGCATATTGAAAATAAAGCTTACTCCCCTGGCATTCCTTATATTGTCCAATTCTTCCCTTGGAAGTTTTTTTACAGATTCTTTGGTATTTACCAATATGGCAGTACGAGTTATTCTTTTGGCTTCCTTGAATATCCTATTGTATGTTTCGCTGTTTTCCTCGCTGTCGTATTGGAGTGTACTCGTGTCTCCAAAACATATTATGAGCTTATGAGGCTTCAAAAGATCCGACTTGTCATATTCTGCATTGAAATCAAGCTTTATCGATTTATTCGCGGGTATATTAAAAATACCCTCAATGGAAGTATAAAACCATATTCGGGTAGTCAATACTAAATTTAATATTATTAAAAAAAATAGGGTTATTGATTTAAGCCGCCCACGATTCAATATAATCACCTGTACAATGTATTTTCTTTCATTGCCTTATTAATCCGCATTTATGCTGTTTGATATATTCTCGACAGTTTTATTAATAGTAATCCCGCTTACTTCCTCGCTTGCCTGCTTTTCCAAAAAACGCTCCATCTCCAACGTGATTTCATCTGTGTTTCCGTTAACATCTTTAATGAAGAGCACTATTTTGTTTAAGCCCAGATTTAGCTCCACCGATTCTGCAAAAATACCGGAGGCCCCTACTTTAAATTCACTGGTCTGCTGAAAAATCCAGTCGCCTTCCTTTTCGGAATCCTCTAATGCTTTTTTCCTGGCAATAATGCTCTTTTTGTCTGCAGTTCTGAACCAGTATAAATCTATAGTGACCTTAGTACCCTCGCTTGCACTGCCTTTAATTGAGTATTTATTGCCGAAGGTTTTTGAGCCTTCGCTGTCCGGACGCAATTCAAATACCGGAAGGTTATCTCTCCCGTTCTTCATTTCTGATTGGGCATATACCGCCGAACCAGCTAAAAATACTGCCGTGATAATAATTACAGATACCAGCAGCTTCTTAAACATGATATTTCCTCCTGTCTTGAACTAATTGCCTTATTATCCAGACATATACCTACTATCATTATATAAGAAATATATTACAGCATCATTACAGTCTAATTAAGCTTATTTTACATTCAACCATTTGTTTCATATCATACATTTCATTCTGCAGTATCTTTTTCTCCGCAGGGCAAGTTTATTATTACTTCGCTGCCCTTCCCATACTCACTCTCGATCCTAATTGTACCTCTATGGGCTTCAACTATATTCCTGGCTATTGAAAGGCCCAATCCGGTACCTCCCATAGCTCTCGATCGGGCTTTGTCAACCCTGTAGAATCTTTCAAACAGTCTTGGCAGATCCTCTCTGGGGATTCCCAATCCGGTGTCGGCTATTCTGATCTCTACTTTATCATCTACTCTGCCTGCTTTCACCTTAATAGCACCATTGTCGGGAGTATACTTTATCGCGTTGCTGATTATATTTATAATAACCTGCTCAATCCTATCCTTATCTCCGGTTATCTCGCACAGCTCCCCAACTGCCTCGAAAGATAAAGATTGGTTCTTTTGCCTGGCTGCAATCTCCATTTTCTGAACACAATCTTTTATCATGTTAAGCAGGTCCAAGTTTTTCATATTCCATTCCATCTTGTCATAGTCAAGTTTGGAAAGCTGCAGCAAGTCTTTGACCAGTCTTGTCATCCTCTCTGACTCGCTGTTTATAACCTTTAAGAAATTTAAAGTATATTCCTTGTTATCCAATGCCCCATCAAGAAGAGTCTCGGTATAGCTTTTAATTGTAGTAATCGGTGTCCGAAGCTCATGAGATACATTGGCGACAAATTCCTTACGCATTTTGTCCAGCTTCTCTTGCTCGGTCACATCCTGGAGTACCAGCATTGCACCTTCTGCTTCATTTTGTTCATTCATGATCCTTACTGCGCTGATTTTTATTATTCGGTTGTTAATGCTCAAAATATTATAATTATTATCGCTATCGACAATTATATCGCTGAAGGTTATCCCCAAATTAAGCTTTTGTGCAGCTTCATCATAATTTTTACCGTACAGGTCTTCCTTTTGAATATTAAAAATACCGTATGCTGCCGGGTTTGCATGTATTACTACTCCTTCAGCATTTACAGCTATGATGCCATCGGTCATGTTGGTAAGTATTGCTTCTACCTTATTCTTCTCTCTGTACATCTCTTCCAATGTACCCTTCAGTCTGACCGTAAGATAATTGAACATCTCCGTTAATTGTCCTACTTCATCCTTGGATTTTACGGTTATTATCTGGCTATAATCCCCTTTTGCCAGTCTTTCGGCTTTGGAGGTTACTTCTTTTATCGGCCCGGTAAAAGTCTTTGATAATAAGTTGCCTAAAAGTGCTGTTATGCAAAGAGCAAAAATAGTCGCATTTGTAAGTATGTTCCTTATACTATTCATATTTTCTTCAATACTGGACAGGTCTGCACTAATATATATTGCCCCGACCACAGTATTATTTGAAGATATGATCGGCACAGCAAAACTCATAAGATATTTGAAGCTGTCATTCGGCAAAACTATTTCCTTGGCCTGCTCTATTGCCTGCTCTACTATCCACAGCCCTACAAGATCATAGTCATTGGCAGTCCCCTCATAATTCTGGTGGCTGGCAATGAAACCTCCATTTTCATATACAAATACTGCTCTTACCTGCTTCCCCTGGCCAACAAACCAGTTGGATACAATGTCCTGGATATTAGGCGCTCCTATTGTCTTGTCCTTCAAATTATCGGCCAGATAATAACCTCGTGCTATAATAGTATCCGTCATGCTGTCAATCTGTTCTCTTTTTATGGCTTCGGTTATATATACGCCTACAATGGACATTGCAAGCCACACCAACAGAAAAGACATTATTACCAGCTTCCATTGGATGCTTTTCAACATTTATTTAAATCCTCCTGAAGTAATAGCCTACGCCTCTCTTTGTCTGTACATACCTGGCATTGCTAGGGTCATCCTCTACCTTCTCTCTCAGTCTTCTTACCGTAACATCAACAGTCCTGACATCTCCATAGTATTCATAGCCCCAAACTTCTTCCAACAGTGTTTCCCTTGAAAAAACCTGTTCAGCATGAAGAGCCAAGTATCTTAAGAGTTCAAATTCCCTAAGGGTAAGCTCTAATACAGTATCGTCCTTTCGCACTTCATATCGGTTCAAATCGATTGTCAGATTACCCGATCTTACAATCTGGCCGCCCCCTTCCATACCGGAACTAAGGAAGTTTGCTCTTCTAATATTGGCCTTGACCCTTGCCATAAGCTCCCTTACGCTGAAGGGCTTTGTCATATAGTCGTCCGCCCCAAGCTCCAGACCGAGAACCTTGTCTACTTCCTCTTCCTTGGCTGTGAGCATTATTATAGGAGTGCTGACATTTTCCCTGAGCTTCTTGCAAACAGTGAAACCATCCATTATAGGAAGCATAATATCAAGAATTATTAAGTCAGGCTTGCATTCGTAGGTCATGTCCACAGCTTGTTGTCCGTCCCCGGCTACAAATACCTTGTAACCTTCCTTTTCCAGGTTAAATTTAATGATGTCTGCTATCGGTCTTTCATCATCTACCACAAGAATCCTTCTGTTATCCACTGAATACATCACCCCATAAAATTAATAAGAATCTATAAGCTATAAACACATTTTACTACTTATGATGTAATTACGCAACAAATCAGCTTATGCCGCAAGGCATCCCGAAGCACGTTTGCCTGAATTTATATTTCCGCCAATTAAGACTATAGTCCTATAGAAATAATACAAACTCCTTATTCAAATCCAAGCAACAGTACTGTAAAATAAAGGCATCCTAATAAAATATTTTATATCCCCCCGGATATAATCAAGGCCTCTTCTGAATTGATTTACAATCGAAGAAGCCTTCCGTAAACACATTTAATGGAAAGTAATGGAGTAACCAATCTTTTACTTTCCTGCGGATTTTAGAAAACAGATTTTTTATTTGTTTTCTTTTTTTTATTCCTCATAGAGAGCAAGTCCTTAAGTTTATGTTAACTTTATTGGTATATTTTGATACAAAGGGTTTTTCCTAATGGCAGCCGCTGCATCCCCCGCAGCTTCCGCTGCTGCAACTGCCGCCGCCTTTTCCCGAACCCCCCATGCTACATTTCCCTTCGAAAATCTGTCTTATGCTTTTGCTTCCGCATTTCGGGCATATAATATTCTCTCTGTTGGATAATTTAACAATCTCTTCAAATTTTTCCCCGCATTTATCACATTTAAAATCTATTAAAGCCATATATTTCCCTCCTTTTCGTATCCTGCTCCAACGTCCCGCTCAAATCCCGCATCCCGTGTCTCGTATCTCGCATCTATTACCCTATAGGAATACCCTATAAATTAATCTATATCATTCACCATTTTTTTTCAATAGCATATTATGAAATAAGGTTTTTGCCCTTGTAATATTTCTCATAGTGGAGGATTGTTATGAAAAAATTAAAGGAACTAATAAAAATCATTCCTTTTCATTCATATTTTAAAAAGATTGATCCCGTAATAAAAAAAATCATTTCTATAAAGAAGGTAAAAACCATACCCGTAATAATAACCTTTAAAAAGCCTCTTGACGCAAATACCGAGTCACGGCTCAGGCGAAAAGGTTTCAGGATAAAATACCATCTTCCTTTTATTAACGCGGTTACCGGCAAAGTAAATATCTGCAGCTTTGATTCTATCAGTAGTTTTACCGAGATTTCCAGAATTTATTTTGACGGCACTGCAAGTTTGATGGGCGCCACCAACAACAAGGACTGTAAAAACGAAAGGATCGGGGCAGCTCTCCCCTATCTCAGCGGAAAAGGCATTGCAGCCGCCTTTATTGATTCAGGAGTATATCCTCACCCGGATCTTACAAGGCCCCGGAATAGGATCATTGACTTTAAGGATTATTTGAACGAAATTGATGAACCCTATGATGATAACGGGCATGGCACGGCATGCATAGGGGCAGCCTTCGGGGCCTCTATAGACGGCAGATTCCGGTCACCGGCCTACGACTGCAATATTATCTGTGCAAAAGCCTTTAATAATCTTGGAATTGGATTTTTCTCAGATATACTTGCAGCAATGCAATGGATATATAATATTAAAGAAAATCATAATATCAGGGTAATTGTACTACCCTTCGGCACTTGCTGCATCAGCAAGCATTTTGATATCTTAAGCCTGGCGGCGGAAAACCTCTGGAAAAGCGGTTTATTTGTTTGCACCTGCTGTGGAAACCTTGGCCCCAACGAAGTAAGTATAACCTCTCCCGGAGTATGCGGCTCCACATTCACGGCTGGAGCCTGCACTGCATCAGGACCCTCTTCAAAGGTAGTCCGGTTCAGCGGTCGCGGTCCTGTAGGAAACATGCTTGATAAGCCTGATGCTGTAATGACGGGATATAAAATACCCACGCTCAATTCCGATACCGACTACATACCCACAGGAAAACACTCACACCAGTCAAATACACTGGGACAATACTATACAAAAATAAGCGGGACTTCGGTAGCAGCGAGCCTGACTGCAGCTGCCGCAGCACTTCTATACCAAAAAAAGCCCGGTCTGTTGCCGGAGGATGTGAGAAGTATTCTCAAAAGGTTATGTGTCTCCATCAATGAATTGAAAGCTGCTCAAGGAGCAGGCATAATTGATATAAAAAAGATTGAGGAATTTGAATAATTCCCCAATCTTTGCATTTTACTTCAAATAGTTTAGTGGGTTTTGAACAACACCGTTCTTACGGATTTCAAAGTGCAGATGGGGTCCGGTACTATTTCCGCTGCTTCCGACTGTACCTATTGTCTGACCCTTATATACCTTCTGCCCTACCTTTACGCTGTATTTACTAAGGTGTCCGTAGTAAGACACAAAATTGGCGCCATGATCAATCTTAACCAAATTGCCGTAACCGCCTTCATATCCGGTCCAGATGACTACACCCCCGTCAGAAGCTTTTACTGCAGAACCATAAGAAGCTGCTATATCTATACCGGTATGTCTTCTGCCCTTTCTCATTCCGAATCTTGAGGTAATGCTGCCTCTGGCGGGATATGAGAAGGTTCCTGTTCCCTTTTTAGGGGGGGGCTCCTTAGTTCCTTTCATAATAATTTGTGTTTTGGGCTCCTTGATGACTTTTTCGCTGAGAACCGTTCTTTCGGTTTCAATTCCATTGACTTTTGTAACATCGGCAACAACTTCCTTTTCGCCGTATACCCCTTTGACCCTTATGCTGGTCTCATCCTTATAAAGGGAGCTGCTGAACTCAACCGTTTGTTCAAACTGCACCTTTTCAATAGCTTTAATAGTCTCGACCGTTTTTACACTGATAAGGGGCCTTGGCACAATCAAATTTATTACCTGACCTATCTGAACTCTTTCGGAGTTGACCCCGGGATTAGCTTTTTCCAAATCGGAAAGAGGCATATTGTATTTTCTGGATATCGACCAGAAGCTTTCGCCGGATACGATTTTGTGAGTTCTGACCTCATTGGTCCCTTTTATTATGAAGTCTATTATCTCTTCCTTTTCGGCAATTTCAGAAATATCAACGAATTCATTTTTTAGTTCTACTTTTTCTCCGAACCCAATTTCTTTATACTTTGATCTATCTGCGTCCCCCAAGCTTTTATCCTGTATTTCCTTCAACAGGTCCTGCGCTTGCTCCTTTGTCTTCAGTACCGCAATAATATTGCCGTCTGCATATAGCCTGCATGCCTGAACCTGGAATTTCATATTCTTGCTAAGAACCTCAACAAGTTCATCGTCCTTAATTATATCCTTGCTTGATGCCCTTGATTTTTCAAAAGTTACTTCACTGATAAAACTGATTTCGGATTGTGTGTTTTCCTGGTATTTCTGCTTCAGAGTCTTTATTGCTGTTTCTACTGTTTTTTGATTCTTTACTTTACAGATTTCTTTTCCGTTAATCTTTACAGAATATGCTCTTCCTGAAAAAAATAATATGAAGATAGTTAAAATCGCCAATGCAATTAACCCGCAGGATACCCCAAATCGCTTCCTATCCACAATCCGCCTGGCAAAAGTATTTCTGCCGGATAAGCCGCTGCCAAAACGTGCAATCTTCTTACCGCAATTCTTGGCAAATTTTTCTATATATGTACATATATTAAAAATCTTATTTTTACACCGTGCTGCTGCTTCTCTTAATTTGCCTGCATCCATTTAATATCCCCCTTCAGCAGAGATTACGGTTTTGCAAATAGTAAATATTAATATTATTTTACAATAATATCATTTTACAACAAAAATATATAATATTCAAATTATTATGTTCACAAACAAATTCTTGCATATATCGCGGCATTTTTCGTGCTTTTTTTGCATACCTCTTCGCCCTGTTACAAAAGATAAATTTCTTGTCTGCTATTAAAAGTATCACATGTGGTATAATTATGATATAGCTTTCGTCAGGGAGTGAATTACTATGAACCTGTTCAGAATAAAATCCAATAATGAAGATCTTGGGCAAACTCTTGTAGAAAACCTTTTCATCAGCCATTACATGCCCTCTGCACCGGCGGATCATGTTAAGGTATACCTGCTGGGACTGAAATATTCCCAAAGCTATGTCAATAGTATGCTTTCCAACGAAACTATTGCAAAGACCCTTGGGATCTCCTGCGATGAGGTGAATGCTGCCTGGAAGTATTGGGCCGAGCAGGGCATAATGAAATTATACCCCTATTCCCATGCAGGTGTTGAAGAAGGATTGACGGTTGAATATCTGAATATAAAGGAAATAATACTAAATATAAAGGAAAAGAAAGAAGACGTCGGCAAGTATAGTCCGGAGCGTATAATAGCTGCCAGAGGCAATCAGGTTATAAAGGCAATGTTTGAATCTTTCCGAAAACTATTCGGAAGAGAACTGTCACCAAGCGAGCTTTTTGTTTTTCTCGATTGGATGGACGACTATAACTTTCCTCCCGATGTTATAACGCTGCTGGTGGAGGACTGCGTGTCAAGGGGTAAAAAGGATATGCCATATCTTAAGCAGGTTGCAAAGAATTGGTTTGATGCCGGGGTTGACTCGGTAGAAAAGGCAAATCAATACAATTTGCGGCATAAAGAAAAGTGGCAAAAATATAACAAAGTGTTAAACTACATGAGAATTGGCAGGCAACCGACTTCAGCGGAGGAGAAAATGCTTCAGAAGTGGTTTTATACCTTTGGATACGGTGAGGATATAATACTTAAAGCCTGTGAGCTTACCGCAGGCACCTTAAAACCTTCTTTCAAATATTTAGACAGAATATTGAGCGAGTGGCATGACAATAACTTTTCTTCCTTGCAGGAAGTAGAAGCATATCTGCTTAGAACTCCAAGCAGAGATAGAAAAGCATCAAAGAACCAAAAGCCTTCTTTTAACAACTTCAAAAACCGTACATATGATGCAAAAGCACTTGAGGATATGCTTCTCAAGAAAAGCAGAGGTGAGTTAAGTGAATAATTTCATTAATATATCAAGAGAGTATGAGATGATAAGAGAAAAAAGCAGAGAAAAGCTGGAGCAAAAAAAGCTGCCTCTTTATAATAAATATCCGAGACTCAAAGAAATAGAAGACGATATGATAAAGATTAGCATCGATATTACCAGAGCCATACTAAATAAATCTCAGGATTCCGAATCTCTCTTGGAACACCTCAGAAAACGGCAAATGGATCTGAAAATTGAAAGAGCTGAGATACTCTCCTCAAACAATTATCCAATCGACTATCTGGAGTTGAACTATGAATGTAAAAACTGCAAAGATACCGGTTATATAAATGGCATCAAATGCAACTGTATGATTCAAAAAGAAATCTCCGGCTTGTTTCAACAATCAAATCTTGGTAAGAAAACTGAGGACGAAAATTTTGACCAATTCAGGTTGGACTACTACTCTGATGAAAAGGATGAGAATAATTATTCCCCAAGAGACAATATGAAGGACATATATATGAAATGCATAAGGTTTGTACAGGGATTTGATAATCACAATATCAATTTATTGTTTGTCGGCAGTCCCGGCCTTGGAAAGACTTTTTTGTGCAATTCCATTGCAAAGGACCTGTTGGAACAGGGTAAAAGCGTCATATACCAAGTTTCTTCGGAACTTATTGACTTGATACGGAAATATAAATTTGACTTTGAAAATGAAAATAATAATTCCTCAAGCCTAAATGAAATATATAACTGCGACCTTCTGATTATTGATGATTTGGGTACGGAACTTCCTACACAGTTCTCCAGCCTTGCCATATACAATATCCTTAATAAAAGACTTTTTAATAATAAGAAGATGATTATATCCACAAACCTGAATACCGATGAAATCATGAAGAACTATTCGGAAAGAATTTATTCAAGATTATTCGGAAATTTCAATATGTACAAATTTTATGGAGAGGATATAAGATTAAAAAAGCGGTAAAACCGCTTTTTTAAACCATCCGAATGCAAAATTCGGGACATGACGGCACACAATATCCGCATTGTATGCATTTTGAAGGATCAATACTGGATTTGCCTGTGTCATCGAAGCGTATGGCATCGCTATGACATGCATCCATGCATTTTCCACAGCTGACGCACATGCCCTGTAATACCTTCATGCTTTTCTTATTTCTTGTTTTTATTATGCCCTCAAGGTCTCTATCCCCGTTAAAGTATTTTATATTGTAAACAACTTCCTCCTTATTGACCATTCCTATGGCTATAGGATATTTACCCGCAAGGTTCATTGCGTATTCCAGGCTGCTATCAAAGTCATCTATCATTGTTCCCCCACCTATTACCTTCATCAGGTATACTCCTTTGCCGTTTTCGCTGCAATGAGCCGCTGCCCTTTCCATATCTTCTGCTGTTCCCTCTAATATACCGCGTCCTGCTTTATTCAGCAATGGAAACACTACATCTATATCTTCCCTATACGCTGCAGCTTCAACTGTATTTACATTGTGGGCAGATATTCCGACAGCCTTTACAATGCCCTTTTTCTTATAATCATGCAAGCACTGCAGTGCGCCCTTCCGTAGTTCAAATACATCCGGCTTCACCCGAGCAGCATGTAAATGAAAAATATCGATATAGTCTACCCCCATACCCTTCAAAGCTTCTAAAACAGCTGCTTCCATTCCTTCATAGCTGTCTGAAGTCGATTTCGTGGCGATTACAGGCCTGACCTTCGTTTTCCCGAGAGCATTTTTAATGTGGGGATAGGTTTTATAGCCCTGGGCCGTATCAATAAAGCTAATTCCGTTATCCAATCCGTAAGCAATAAACTCTCCGGCTTCCTCTACGGGAACATTCTTTTGCAGCGGTCCGAGAGGCAACGCCCCAAAACAAAGCCTCGATACCTCTATGCCGGTGTTTCCTAAAAATACTTTCTCCAAAATACATACCCCCTTGTGCTTCATAATAATCAACTAATTTTGCCATAATAAATCTTTTTCACTGCATAAACGGCTATAGGTCTCATATAATTATATCATAAATTTGGGTTTATAGGACTTATGATATAGTCTAATGCTCGTTCATATGTGTTTTTTTGAGTAAATTCTACATGCATTGCGCAAAATAAATATTTTGCGCATATAAAAATATAGTAATTTCAAGGGATAGCATTTATAGGGATATGATGTGAACCCCTCCATGGCAAACAGGTACGGAAAGCACAGTCGGACAGGAAATTCTCCCGTCCGACTGTGCTTTTGTCAGCAGTTGCAGTTTTTACTAAGTCATGTTTATGGATGTATCACCGCTGCTCTGTCATAAACCGCTGGAGGATGGCCGCCACTTGGGCGCGCTCGGCGCTGCCGGTGGGGGTGAGGCTCGTGCCGCTGCCCTGAATCAGTCCTGCGGCGTTGGCCCAGGCCATGGCGTCCTTGGCATAGCCGGAGACAGAGGCCGCGTCGGCAAACTTGGAGAGGTCGGCTCTTGCCGTTACGTCGCAGCCCTTTAGCCTGGCGTAATTCATCAAAATCGTTGCCAGCTGTTCGCGGGTAATGGCATCCTCGGGGCCGAATTTGCCGTTGCCGTAGCCGCTGACGATCTGATTTTCGGCGGCCCAGATTGCCGCGTTCGTGTAATACTTGCCCGCCGCCACGTCAGTGAAGGGGTTCGCCGCGCTCAACGCGGGGCTGTTCTCTAAGCGGTACAGGATAGCGACGATCATCCCCCGGGTCGTGACGCCGTGGGGGCCAAAGGTGGTTGGGCCGGTTCCCTCCATGAAATCTTTCTCGTAAGCATATTGCACCGCGCCGTAGAACCAATCGGCTTCCTTGACATCCGTGAAAGGATTAACCCAGACCGTATCCTGCCCCACCACATAGAGGGAAAGGTGATGTAGGATAAAGGTGACCGCGCCGTTTGCAAAGGTGTTGGAGAGCTTCTCCAGCTCGCCCTTGTCGTTCAAGTACCACACGGTCACGGGCTGCGGGCCGGTATAGGGTACCTGAACGGTGAGCTGGCCGTCAAAGGTGCTGATTTTCTTGCCGCCGAAGAGGATTCTGAACTTATAGAACTTCTTCATCCGTTACAAGGAAAAATTGCAGTAAGATATGAACAAGATATTGGGTTATTTGTACTAAAACAGCGCAGGTAGATGATGGAATAAGTTTACCTATACCAGATGATGATTTACAACCAATTGAAGAAATAACGATGCCTAAAGCACCGAATAGAGCTAATTATGACGAAGGTGTATGGGGTTCGATAAATTACAGTCATTGACAAACAACATAGGAGTTATGGGGAACGTAGCAAAAGGCCTTGTATCATGGTTACCGCCTGAAATGATAACAATACTTTTAATTGGTGTATTAGTAGGTGTAATAATGAAGATTTTCGGTAGGTGATAACATGACGATAGAAAGCATATTTAGTGGCATTTGGAAATTGGTTAATGGAATACTAAGTCTGGAAGTACCTGTAGGGGAGTACAAGATAACATTTTGGAATATTTTAATATATGCTTTTCTTGTATATATTGCTCTTAAAATATTATTCGGACTTGGGACAAGGGGTGGTGATGAGTAACAGCAGAAGAATTGCTTCAAACAATGATAGAGAATCAAGAAATTATAATAGGTCAGAATGAAGATATGATGTCAACTGTATCGGAATATGTATACGACAGCACCATTAATAAGTTGAATATAATAAGCAATCAGGAATTTATAATAAAGCAGAATAGCATGGTGTTATCTATTATCATAGTCGCGGTGGTAATACTCTTTTGGTTCAAAAGGAGGCGTACAAAATGGATGTAATATTCAGTTGGCTTGGTGAATGCCCTATAGGGTATGAAGTATTACAATACACATTCAGGTTTCTCATAATAATAGTGTGCATAGCAGGGGTATTTGATTTACTTGCTGCTTGGACAATAGAAATAAGATATTTAGGGAGGTGAGAAAACAGGTAGCGTAATCGATTCGGGTCTTATAACTGAAATTATCAATGGTACAAAGTCTCTTATGGGTTTATTCACTGAATTTCCCATGAATGTTTTCCTGATAGGCGCTATAGCCGGGATCATGTGGAGGCAGGTCAGGCAGGCGAAAAAAGCAGCAAAGTAAGGTAAAAAAAGTATGGAGAGGGGGTGGCCGGAGACAATTGTCACGGCCCCCCTCTTTCCATAGTAATGAAGGAAAGGAAGTTGAAACTGGCAAAAATCGAAGGGCTGCTGCCTCGATCTAAGCTAAAAATACCATAATTATGCAAGAAAGTAAAATAAAATTGCAGAAAAAGGAGGAAAGAAATGATAAGCATAATTCAAAGGTTCCTATTTTCATACATACCAAAAATACCAAAATTCCTATATCTTAAAGCAATAGATATATATAGATATTTCAAATTCAAAGATTGGATAAATTTTGAGGGCTTCGGACTTCATATTTATGTGGGCATGTTTGGATCCGGAAAAACAATCTCAATGGTGGAAAAAGCTTACAGAATAGCAAAGGCATTCCCCCAGGTGCGGATACTAACGAACATGAAGCTTGTAGGCTTCCCCGAACATACAGAGATAATAGAGCTTAAGAACTATAAGCAGATAATTGAAATGCCCGGAGATACTCTTATACTCATTGATGAAATATCAAGTATACTCAATTCCCGCAGATGAGATAAGGAAGGAGTTCCACCTTCGCTATTGGGGCAGCTGCTCCAGGTGAGGAAACAAAAGAAAATGCTATTATCAACTGCTCAGAGATTCGGCCATGTGGACAAGCTTGTAAGAGATATTACGTTTACTGTTATAGAATGCAGGACATTCTTTAAAAGATGGACATTTCAAACATCATATGACGGATATGATTATGAAAATGCAAACATGATGAAGCCTGCAATTCCCGTAGGACACTACGACTTCTTGCAGACCGACAAAGTAAGAAATCTATATGATACCTGGGAGCTTATCGGGAATATGAAAAAGGAAGAATTCTTAAGCGATAAGGACATTCTCGAAAGACAGGGAGCAGCAGGGAATGAAGTTGTAATAGGTATAGACAAGAAGAAACGGAAAAGCTTTATGTAACATAAAGTCTTAGTGCGTGCAGGAAATGCCCGCAGGCATATTACTGATAACAAAAAATAAAAGAGCGTAAAACAAAAGAACAAATGATGTAACGTAAGAAAATTAAGACATTGAAAAAACTGTCGATATAGAATTAAAATATGCCGGATAGAGTTTTTTGCGCTTATCAAAAAAATGAAGAGAATAGCAAAATGTAACAAATGTAAAGGAGGTAGGAAGTAAAAAGGTTGAAGTAAGGTATCCGGCCTGAAAGTGAAGTAAGGTATCCCCATGGAATAGAATGGAGGTAAAAATATGATTAATATAGTAAGTCTGAGTGGTGGAAAAGACAGTACTTATATGTTGCATGAAATGGTTCGACGTGGTGAATCAATTGATGAAATCATAAATGTGGATACAACTATAGAATTTGATGATATGTACAATCACCTGGAAAGGCTAAAAGAAAAGTTCAATATAACAATTTTACAGCCAGAACATGACTTTGAGTACTATATGTTTGAGTGTGTAATGAAAACCAGTAAACGTGCTGGGCAAAAAGGTTATGGTTGGCCGAATCCAAATTTTATTTGGTGTCGCCGTCATTTGAAGCTGGCCATCATTGACAAATATGTGAAGGGGAAGTATGGAAAGGATGTAATTGTTAATATCGGTATTGCGTTTGATGAATATGACCGTTATGATTTCGACTTCTTGAAAGCGAATAAGCGGTATCCTCTCATTGAGTGGAAGGTAACCGAATTGGAAGCGTTAAAAGGCTGCTATGACTTAGGTTATGACTGGAACGGTTTGTATAAACGGTTCTTTCGAGTTTCTTGTTGGTGTTGCCCGTTACAGTCCATAAAGGAATTATATATGCTTTACAGCTATTTTCTGGAAAAATGGCAAAAGCTCCGGGAGTATGATTGTCGCCAGGGTGCCCGGTTCCGAAAAGATTATACCCTGGAACAGTTAGAAGAAAGGTTCCGGAACCTCAAAGATTGCCGGGATCTGATGTTGCAAAGTAATATATCCGGCCGGTGTGGAAGTAAGATTTAATCAAGTAAGGTATATCAGCAGGGATGAAGTAAGGTATCCGAGCCGGAAACGAAGTAAGGTTCATCAGTAAATTGGGGTTAGGGTAGAGATACTTTAACCCCCCTCCTTACTAACAGGGGGGGTTACAAAACCAAACAAAAAGAAATGTAAAAATTAACACATAAGGGGGTTTTGAAGTGCCCTATATACCAATGATTGATACCCTGATAGCGTTTATAGACATAAAAGAATATGAAGAAACAGCACAAGACATTCTGAATCTATTACAAGACAAGAAAAATAAAGCAAAAACAATGCTTACAGATAACAGCAGCGAAATTGTGACTGTTCAAATTGATGATATGACTTTCGAGGTTCTCTCTAACGGTAAAAGAGGATATGCCTATATACTGCATAACGAACTATATGAGCTTGATTTCGCTCAGTATCGCTCAAAAAATAAGGACTTCTATCCTATATGTATAAAGGTAAAAAGTGAGTGTCTTTGGTATATGAATCCCTTTAAAGCATGGGAATATATTTGCAAATGGATAACTGCTAATGTCGGGGAGATCCTGGAAAACAAAATATCACGAATTGACTTGTGCTGCCATACTGACGAATTTTTTCTAACTTCCGAGGACAGCGAAAAATTCAAAGGGCAGTACTATATCGAAAACTCCTATAAGTATCGGAGGAAGGTTAGTGCAATGTACTTTGGTTCCAGTGCTACAGGAAAGGTATACTGCCGAATATATGATAAAGTGTTGGAAGTTACACAGAAGAAGAATAAAACCTGGTTCTTTGATGTGTGGGAACAGAACGGACTTAATAAGGATAATGTCTGGAATGTTGAATTTCAAATAAATAGAGAATATCTGAAAGATAACTGTATTAATACAGTAGAAGAAGCTTTTGAGAGGCTTCGGTCTATATGGGAATATTGTACATGCTTTTGGATAGTAAAAATCGTACTGGATAATGAACGAATTACAAGGTGCAGTATAGATAACAAGTGGGCTGAGATTCAAAAAGTATTCAATGAGTTTAAATGCTTACCACTTGTAAAAAGGGAAAAGCAGATTAGCGCTGATGCAGATGCAATGATACCAAGCTTATATGGAACATTTACAAGCTGGGCAGGTAGGAAGGGAACATCAGATTTGAAGCTTGCACTCAACATGATGGAAATGTCCGGAAGAAGATATTTAAACAGTAAAAAGTTAGATTTCCAGGAAGTTGTGAAGATTAAGCAGTCACTGCTAGACAAAAAGCCTTGTCCGCTTATGAATGGCATAGAGCTTCCTGAATCGGCGATTATGGTTGGTGATAAAACAGTATTTGAATTATAAGAAGGAGGTCATGGAATGGAAAGACTTGTGTATACAACTAATGAGGTAGCAGAGGCCCTGAATCTTGGCCTGAATAAAGTTTATGAGCTTCTATATTCAAAACAGATTCCCTGTGTTAAAGTAGGAAGAAAATACTTAATACCAAAACATGCTCTTGAAAACTGGCTTAATAAATCAGCAGGTGATGACAATTGAGAGGTACTTTAATTAAAAGAGGAACTATGTGGTCTTTCGTTGTAGAATTAGGTCGGGATAATAAGGGTAAACGGAAGCAAAAATGGTATTCAGGCTTCAAAACTAAAAAGGAAGCAGAGAAGAAGCTTGCAGAAGTAATTTATCAGATAGAGACAAACACCTTTATTAATCCAGACAAATTGACTCTTGAAGAATATCTGAAACAATGGTTGAGTGACTATGTGGAGCCAAACCTTACACCCAGTACAATAGCGGGATATAAGGTGAATATAGAAAAGCATATTATTCCATCTATAGGGAATATTCCATTACAGAAGCTGCAGCCGGCACATGTGCAGAAATTTTACAATGAGAAGATTAGGAATGGTCGGCTGGATGGTAAAGGCGGCCTGTCAGCAAAGTCGGTTATGTACATACATAGGAATTTAAGGGAAGCTCTATCGTATGCAGTTAAGCAGCAGCTAATAATGAGAAATGTAGCTGACATGGTGGAGCTTCCAAAGCAGAAGAAATTCCAAGCAACCTTCCTGAATGAGGAAGAAGTGCAGAAACTCCTGGAAGCTTTTAAAGGAACATATTGCTATGTTCCGGTTCTGCTAGGTGTAGGCCTAGGCTTAAGACGTGGAGAAGCTTTAGGATTACAGTGGAAGGATATAGATTTTGATAATAAGACAATACAAATAAGAAGGTCATTAATACCTACTAAAGATGGATTACTGTTCCATGATCCAAAGACAGAAGGAAGCAAAAGAATAATAGTAGCACCGGAAACTATAATTAATGAACTAAAAGCAGTGAAGGAGAAGCAGGATAAGGACAAGGAAGTAATGGGAGAAGCATACAACGATATGGACCT
>JAKPKE010000253.1 GCA_029553855.1 Bacillota bacterium
ATTTTGAGGTGAAATATGAGAAACAAAGTATTGGATGTATTAAAAGCAAATAAAGGGCAGTTTATTTCCGGGGAGAATATAAGCGAAAAGCTTGGAATATCCAGAACGGCTGTATGGAAGCACGTTGGTAAGCTTCGTGAAGAAGGCTACATAATAGAATCCCAGACCAATGGCGGGTATAAGCTGATAGAAAGTCCGGATATACTGTCTTTAAGTGAACTCGAGCCTTTTCTGAGAACAAGCTTTATAGGCAGGGATATTATATTTCTTGACAGTATTTCTTCAACCAACACATACGCGAAAAAGAAAGCTGAGGAGTCTTTCCGGGAGGGAACCGTAATAATTGCCGACGAGCAGACAGAAGGGAAAGGAAGACTGGGAAGACAATGGATTTCCGCCAGGGGGAAAGGCATATGGATGTCTGTTATGCTGAAGCCGGACATATTGCCGGTTGACGCTCCGAAACTGACAATTGTTGCAGCTATTGCCGTTGTTAGAGCGCTTTGGAGCTGCTGTCAGCTAAAAGCAGGAATAAAATGGCCTAATGATATAACGGTAGGAAACAAAAAAATCTGCGGGATACTGACCGAAATGAGTGCAGAGGCGGATGAAATCAAATATGTCATAATAGGTATAGGAATAAATACCAATGTGGAGATTGATGACTTCGGACCGGAAGTATCAGCCGCTGCAACATCTGTAAGCATTGAAACCGGCAGGGCCATAACCAGGAAGGCATTGACAGCATCAGTATTATACGAATTAGAGGATATGTATGAAGATTTTATCATAGATGGAAGCATAAGGCCCTTTCTAAATGAGTATAAGGGCAAAGCTGCAATTTTAGGCAGGAATGTAAAGGCAATAAGCAAAAAAGAGGAAGTAACGGGCCTGGCAACTGATATATCCGAAGAAGGTCACCTAATAGTAAGACTTTCAGACGGAACTTACAGGGAGATAGTATCCGGAGAGATATCCGTCAGGGGTTTGTGCGGATACATATAATCCGATTATTGAAGGAATCCGGCTATGGTGGTAAAATTAGTTTCAGAACTATAATGTCATACCGATACTGATTTGTGATAATATGGATACAGGCAGATGCAATAATTGTGGGAGGACTTATATGATACTTGTTATTGATGTAGGAAATACAAATATTGTTTTGGGAATCTATGAGGGTAAGAAGCTTGTCGATTTTTGGAGAATAAAAACCGACGAGGGAAAGACCTCCGACGAATACGGAATAATAATCAGCCAGCTTTTCGGATTGCGGGAGCTTAAGGTTTCTGATGTTGAATCAATAGTAATTTCTTCTGTTGTACCTCCGATTATGTATACCCTTGAACATATGGCAAGAAAGTACATAGGCAAGGAGCCCCTCATTGTCGGACCGGGCACCAAGACGGGCATGAACATCAAATATGACAATCCCAAAGAAGTGGGCGCCGACAGGATAGTGAATGCTGTTGCAGCATATGAACTGTATGGCGGTCCCCTTATAATTGTTGACTTTGGTACGGCGACCACTTTTTGTGCAGTGTCAAAAAGCGGTGAATACCTGGGAGGATCGATATCTCCGGGTATAAGAATATCTATGGATGCTCTTTTTGAAAGGACTGCCAAACTTCCAAGAGTTGAGCTTATAAAGCCGGGCAGCGTAATATGCAAAAATACAATAAACAGCATACAGTCAGGAGTAATCTACGGATATGTAGGACAGGTAGACTATATAGTAAAGCGTATGAAAAAAGAGCTTGGGGACACAAATACAAAGGTAGTGGCCACCGGAGGGCTTTCAAGGCTTATAGCATCGGAATCCGAGACCATTGACATAGTTAACGGTTTGATTACCCTTGAGGGTTTGAGAATAATTTACGAGAGGAATAGGGAAAGTTATTAACAAATTAGACTTTCAGGCAGGTAACAAATCCATGCGGATAGGTAATGTAAATCTCAGCAACAATATATTTTTGGCTCCTATGGCGGGAGTTACCGATATGGTATTCAGGATACTGTGCAAAAGACAGGGCTGTGGTCTTACCTATACAGAAATGGTCAGTGCCAAGGGACTGCACTATAAAAGCGATAATACTGCAGTATTGTTGGAGATAGCTGAGGAGGAAAGACCCGCAGCAGTGCAGATTTTTGGCAGTGAGCCTGATATAGTGGCAGAAGCTGCCAGACAGGCAGAAGCCGGCGGAGCAGCAATAATAGACATAAACATGGGCTGTCCTACACCCAAGATAGTAAAAAACGGGGATGGCAGCGCACTGATGAAAAAGCCTGGGATGGTAAGAGAAATAATAAGAAGCACCGTCAGGGCGGTGAAGGTGCCCGTTACAATAAAAATCAGAAAGGGCTGGGATGAAGAATCAGCCAATGCAGCAGAGATAGCAACTATTGCAGCCCTGGAAGGCGCTGCAGCGGTTACTGTCCATGGAAGGACAAGAGATCAATACTATAGCGGCAATGCTGATTGGGATATAATAAAGCAGGTAAAAAAGACAGTTAATATACCCGTAATAGGAAACGGCGATATAGTAGAACCCGAGGACGTAAAAAAAATGATAGAAAAAACGGGCTGCGATGCAGTTATGATCGGAAGAGGCGCCCAGGGGAACCCATGGATATTCAGGAGATCGCTGGAATATATTAAAACAGGACGGTTGTTGCCTATGCCTGATTATGAACAAAGGGTGAGGGCAATCATAATGCATTTGGATATGGTCTCAGAGCTTAAAGGGGAGGAAATTGGAGTTAAAGAAATGCGTAAGCATACGGCCTGGTACATTAAAGGCATGCCCGGCTCAGCAAAAGTAAAGGCCGAAATCTTCAGGCTTACCACCTGTGCCCAGGTGAAGGAAATATTGTCGGAGTACATGGATTACTTGAAGGTACGTACCATATAGTATAACTGCGGCGAAAGGATAGTTGGATATGAAGCATGTAGTTAGCATAAGCATAGGTTCCTCCAGGAGAAACCATAAGGTTACTATGGACATCAATGACGAAAAGGTTATTATTGAAAGAATAGGAACAGATGGTGACATTCAGATGGCAATCAGGCTCATCCGTGAGCTGGATGGAAAAGTTGATGCCTTTGGGATGGGAGGGATTGATGTTTATCTGAATGCAGGGAAAGCCCGTTATAGAATAAAAGATGCTCTGCCGATAATGGAAGCGGCGAAAATTACACCCATGGTCGACGGCTCAGGTCTAAAGATGTCTCTTGAAAGGCAGGTGCCGGGTTTTATTAATGACAACGTGGAAAAAATCCAGGGTAAAAGCGTGTTTATCATACCCGGAATCGATAGATATGGGATGGCTGAGGGTTTTCAAAATCTGGGCTGTGACCTTGTTCTTGGAGATCTTATGGTTGCTTTGGGCATAAACATACCGATTAAATCCCTGAAGATGTTAGATAGGATAGCAAGCGTTATCGCTCCTATTGCTTGCCGTCTACCCTTTGAAATGCTGTACCCTACCGGGAAAGAGCAGAATAAAGAAATAAGCAAGGCGGGGAAAATCGATAAATACTTCTGCGAAGCTGATATAATTGCAGGGGATTTCCATTATATAAGGCATTATATGCCTTGCGGAATGCAAGGAAAAATGGTTGTCACAAACACTGTGACAGTTGAGGATAGCGAATGGCTCAGAAGGTGCGGGGTACGTATCCTGATTACTTCCACACCGAACATGGAAGGCCGTTCCTTCGGAACAAACGTCATAGAAGCAATGCTGGTAGCTCTGATAGGTAAGGACATCAACGAAATAACTGCCGAAGATTATTTGAGGGTTCTGAAAGAAATAAACTTCAAGCCGAGAGTGGAATACTTCGGAAGTGAAAATGCTTGTTTTGCCGAAAAATAATGATAAGGTAATAATCAGGTGGCAAAGCATATATCCGTCAGGCGTCTAATATTATATAAGTAAATGCCTGGCGGTTATTTATTGTAATTGAAACCACAGTGATTTGAACTGCTGTACATGTCTTTTTTTGCTTAATTTGGAGTACTTCATTGGTACTTGACATAAGGAAATTACTACATTATAATAAACAAATAAAGAAAGGCAGTGCTCTGTATAAGATATTTCAAAAGCCGAAGATACCAGCCAACAGAAATAATGGGAGGCAGATGAATCTAAGAAGCATAAAAAAATATTTTAGACACATATTATCATAAGTAAAAATTACATATTAAGTTATATATACTGGCTGATCGCAAGCCAGATTTTATATGTATGATGCGTTTTATGAAAACAATCTACTCATAATAATCTCGTAAAACGTTTCAATAATATAATTTAGTTTATACAATGTTCAAATGATTTTTTTGAGTGTCCAATGTAGCTCAGAATCTTATTGAATGGGAGGCAAAATGCAATGAGTAAACAAAATATTTTAACAATAGAAGGTCTGGCTAAGCTTGAGGATGAATTGGATTTTTTAAAAAGCAAAAGAAGAGCCGAGATAGCACTTAGAATAAAGCAATCATTAGCCTTCGGAGATATATCCGAAAACTCAGAATATGATGAAGCAAAAAATGAGCAGGCATTTGTGGAGGGCAGGATAGTCCAGATAGAGAACATACTCAAGACTGCCAAAGTAATTGATGATGAGGATATCCAGACAGATACCGTAGGCATAGGCTGTAAGGTTACATTAAAGGATGTCGAGTTGGGTGATGAGGTTGAATACACGATTGGAGGCTCCGCAGAGGCAGATCCTATTAATCTTAAAATCTCAAACGAATCTCCCGTTGGTAAGGCATTAATGGGCAAAGACATTGGCAGCATAGTTGATATTGTTGTACCGGATGGAATAATTAAATATCAAATATTAAATATTAAAAAATAAAGGGGGAACTAAAGTGACTAATGATGAAATGCACTTAAGTGAAAGTAAGGTTAGAAGGGAAAAGCTTGAGCAATTGAAGGCGTCAGGACGTAACCCCTTTGAGATACTGAACTATGACCAGACACATCACTCCAAGAATATTAAAGAAAACTTTGCAGAGCTTGAAGGCAAGGATGTCTCAATAGCCGGGAGGATAATGTCTTTCAGGGATATGGGAAAAGCGTCCTTCTGCGATATCCAGGACAGATACGGAAAAATTCAGGCATATACAAAGCAGAGTGAAATAGGTGAAGAGGAATATAAACTGTTTAAGACCTATGATGTAGGCGATATTGTCGGCATGAAGGGCTATGTTTTTAAAACAAAAACAGGCGAAATATCGGTACATGTAAAGCAGGTAATTTTGCTGTGCAAATCCCTCCAGCCTCTTCCTGAGAAATGGCACGGACTTAAGGATACTGAAATAAGGTATAGACAGAGATATATAGATCTTATTGTAAATGAAAATGTCAGGGAGACATTTTACAAAAGGACAGAGATTATAAAAGCCGTAAGAGAATTCCTGGATAAAAAGGATTTTATAGAGGTTGATACGCCGATACTGGCTACAATTGCAAGCGGAGCTGCGGCCAGACCTTTTGTCACCCACAGCAATGCATTGGATATAGACTTATATCTCAGGATAGCTACGGAATTATATTTGAAAAGACTCATAGTCGGCGGATTTGAAAGAGTCTATGAAATGGGCAAGGATTTCAGGAATGAAGGCATTGATGTAAGGCATAACCCTGAGTTTACAATGATAGAGCTTTACCAGGCTTATGCGGATTACAACGATATGATGAAAATTACCGAGGATATGGTGGCATATTGTGCCAAGAAGGTATTGGGAACAACAAAAATAAACTACCAGGGAACTGAACTTGACCTGACCCCTCCATGGAATAGAATAACCATGGTAGATGCCGTCAAGAAATATGCCGGTGTTGACTTCAATGAGATAAAGTCTGATGAAGAAGCAAGGGAAGTGGCAAAGAAGCTTAAGGTGGTGGATGAGCTTAAGAAGAAGCTTGCTGACTGCACCAAAGGTGATATATTGGATGCAGCCTTTGCGGTATATGTTGAGGAGCACCTTATACAGCCTACTTTCATACTGGATTATCCGGTTGAGATATCACCTCTTACAAAAAAGAAGAGGGATGACCCGACAATGACCGAGAGATTTGAGGCATTCATATATGCCAGGGAAGTTGCTAATGCTTATTCGGAGCTTAACGACCCTATTGACCAGAAAGAAAGATTTGAACAGCAGGCAAATGACAGAGAGCTTGGAGATGACGAAGCATATGCGACGGATGATGATTTTGTAAATTCCCTTGAGATAGGGATGCCCCCTACCGGAGGATTGGGAATTGGGATAGACAGGATAATAATGTTCCTTACAGACTCCTATTCGATAAGAGATGTAATACTGTTCCCGACAATGAAGCCGATAGAAAAGGAATAGCAGAGACCCGCCTATAGAAATCTTACATTGTTTCCAGGCTAAGGGAAGATTCCATACATTGACTTATCTGAAGCTTACGTTAAACTGTTTCATAAACAAAGTAGCTGTCTCATATCATCCAATTCTATCTTGAGACAGCCACTTTGTGTTACTTATTGATAAGAAGTTTAGTGAGTAATTATGTAGATTTGCTAATTATCTCTCCTATGCCCAGATTTCCTCGTCGGTAGGGACCTCTATATTCCTCACAAACCCTATTCTCGAAACATTCATAAGATGCTTATAATCCAGATTTTCAGATATACTGTTATTTCCCCATGTTCCACACCCTAACGTAGTGGTTGGTGCAAATCCGTTCAATAGTGAGCCGCCTGCAGTTGTTGATGATGGTGCATTAACTACCAGTCTCGAAATGGTAAGCTTTTCTCCTGCATATCTTATGTGATCAACGTTATTTGAGTGGATAACAGTTGTATGCCCTTTACCTTCAATATCGAGATTTGCTTGGGCTATTGCAACTGCATCTTCAAATGTGTCATATTTTAACGCTATCATGGCTGGACACATTTTTTCCTTACAGAGCACATCAGCATTTCCAAATCCTTTTGCTTTAAAGAGAAGTACCTTTGTTTCCTCAGGTACATCCACCTCTGCCAGTGCTGCTATTTTTTGAACTGATTGACCTACCACGTCTCCATTGATGTGTCCGTCAGGGAACATCACTTTTCTAAACTTTTCAATAGTGGCATCATCCTCTATGTAATAAGCGCCATTTTCTTTAGCCGCATTTATTACATCTTCATATTTGTCAGCGGGTGCAATTATTGATTGCTCTCCTGAGCAAATAATTCCGTTGTCAAATATTCTACCTTGTATTATTTTATTTGTAACTACAATGAAGTCTAAATCCTTATCTACAATAACTTGAACATTTCCTGCGCCTACTCCAAATGAAGGTTTTCCGCTTGAGTATGCTGATTTAACCATAGCCATTCCGCCTGTTGCTAGAACAACATCACATGCCTTCATTAATTCTGTAGTAAGTTCTATTGATGGCTCTTCAATAATTTGAATCAGATTATTAGGTGCACCAAGTTTCTTTAATTCTTCATTCATAAGTTTTACTGTATGTGTGCTTATTTTTTTAGATCTCGGATGCGGAGCTACTATTATTGCATTACCACCCTTTAAAGCAAACATTGAATTGCACATTGGTGTTACTACAGGATTTGTAGTCGGTGTTACAGCACATACAACACCTATTGGCTTTGCTACATAAATTAGATTCTTCTCTTTGTCTTCATCAATAATTCCTCTAGATTTTTTGCCCTTAAGATTATTCCATATAGTTTTAGATTTACCTCGATTCTTAGCAACTTTATCTTCGTATACTCCCATTCTTGTCTCATCGACTGATTCTCGGGCAAGGATTTCTGCATTATCGTATACTACTTTCGCTATAGCTCTCACCATATTGTCGACTTGTTCCTGATTGAAGTCTTCAAATTGTTTTTGAGCTTTCCTTGCCTTCGCCACCAAAATACTTATATATTCTTTAGCCTCCATTTTTTTCCTCCTATTTATTACTATCTGACTATATTTGCTCCTGCAAATTCCATGAGCATAAAATTTCTTATTTTATTGTATGATATCTTCTTTTGAGCGCATGAACCCTCAGCTTTCTCGAGACATACCAGTATCTTCCAGCAAATAATTATCAGCCTTGTAATGAGAACTAGCGACATAGTGTGACCACATTGTTTTACCGTTATTGTGAGAATGATGATAATCAAGACTTTAGATGGCGGAAATAGTTTTATTACCTTCTGTGGTGATTATGATTGAGGTCATAGTTACACCTTCTTTATTGACATATTTTTATAGCTTCCTCAAGAATATCCATTCCTGAATTAAGCTGTTCTTCAGTTACTACAAGAGGAACAAGTATCCTAATGACATTTCCGAACATCCCAGCAGATAATAGTATCAGGCCCTTCTGGTAAGCCTCATTCAGGATTTTTTCAGTTTCTTCTTTTGCTGGTTTTTTTGTCATGCGGTCTTTTACCAGCTCAATAGCCACCATAGCTCCTTTGCCCCTGACATCTCCAATCAGAGAATATTTCTCTTTCATCTCCATAAATCGTTTCATGCAGATTTCACCTATTTTTTGAGCTTTGCCTGCAAAATCTTCTTTCAGCATAACTTCAATTACTTTTATTGCTGCCGCACAAGCTAAAGGATTGCCGCTGAATGTTCCGCCTATTCCTCCTGCCTGAGGAGCTTCCATAATTTCTTTCCGAGCTGTAACAGCACTTAATGGAAGGCCTGCTGCCAGAGATTTTGCCGTTGTTACAATATCCGGTTCAATACTCCAATAGTCAGAAGCAAACATTTTTCCTGTCCTGCAGAATCCGGTTTGAATTTCATCGGCAATAAAGAGGATATTGTTCTTTTCACAGATCTTTTTAACTCTGGAAACAAATTCATCCGGAGGTACAACAAATCCCCCTTCCCCCTGTATTGGTTCCATAATTAGAGCAGCCACGTCTTCAGGGTCAAGAACAGTTTCAAGAATCTGTTCAAGTTTTTCTGCACATTGAATTCCGCAGTTTTCCTGCTTAAGCCCATATTCACATCTGTAACAATAAGCATAGGGTACTTTATGGATTCCTCCTACCAGTGGGGTAAATCCGTACTTATAAGGTTTAACCTTACTGGTTAAACTCATTGTAAGTAAAGTTCTTCCATGGAAAGCACCTTCAAATGCAATAATATCTGTTTTTTTTGTATACCGTCTGGCTATTTTTATTGCATTCTCCACTGATTCAGCACCGCTGTTGGCAAACATAGTTTTTTTCTGTGAATCGCCGGGAATGATTTGATCCATCTTTTCAGCCAAGTAGATATAAGAATCATATGAAATTACATTTATACTTGAGTGTAAATATTTTTCAGCCTGACTTTTTATAACTTCTATTATTTCCGGATGACTGTATCCAATATTTTGAACACCTATTCCCCCTGCAAAATCCAATAGTATATTTCCGTCAACATCTTCTACCAATGCTCCTTGCCCTTGATTTATAAAAGTGGGGATATTAAGCGAAACTCCTTTTGGTACATATCTCTCTCTTAATTTTAATAGCACTTGGGCTTTTGGTCCTGGAATGGTTGTAATCATGTGGGGTCTTTTTGAATTAATCATGATTGTCCTGCCTCCTTTAATTATCTTAAGATATTCCGGGGTATTTCAATTTAACATGGTTTTCGATTCAATCTAATCAGTAATATTAATAAATGAAAAAAATAATAAAAATATTGTAGCCCGGCAGACTATTCAAATTTGTAAGAATTTCCGGTGTTTAAAATTATACATTTGTCTTTCATCCGAGTTTTTAATTCACAAGTGGCTTCTATTCCAGTACAATGCACAGGTAAGAAGATCTGAATATCAAAACTAAGAATTTCATCTATAGTCTTTTTTATCACTGCTGTTTCTGAGCCATACAAGTGCATCCCTGCAATTAAAGCCTTAATAGACTCGCCACGGAACAATTCCTGAGCATATTTTACACAAGACGTTACTCCTGTATGACTGCAACCAGAAAACACATATACACCTCCTTTTGCTTTATCCCTGATGGCTAAAAATTGCTCATGCTCCATCTGATCTAAAACCAAACCCATTTTCTCGTCTTTTACATAATACTTCGATATAGGTTCGAAACCTTTTATCGGTGGAATGGTACCAGAAACAACTATATCATCCCCCAACCAAGTAACACCATCTGTAAAAATCAGACGATCCTGCAACTCCTCGTATTGAGAGATTGACAATTTGATGCCAACATGTTCTTCGCTTAGTTTGCCATTTTTCAACGTATAAGACTGTTTAAAAGCATTTTTGTGAATATATACTGGAGCGTGATTATTGATTTTACTAAAAGAATACATACCGCCAGTGTGATCCATATGACCGTGACTGACAACCGCAAATTCTACCTTCTTAAGATCAATATTCATCTTTTCGGCATTTTTTATTAGAATGTCAGACCAGCCAAAGTCATATAATATACTCTTTCCATTTGCTTCAATAAAAAGGGATAACCCATGCTCGGCCAATAAATCTCCTTTGTATGTTTTGTTTTCAATTAGGACTTGGATTTCCAATATTATTGATCCTCCTTAAATTATCTTGAGATATCTCTCATACTGCTTTTTTAAGATATGAATATGATATTGGTCCCAAATACAAGAAGTTGAGTATGGCAAGGGTGTTTGAATTCGGAATATGGTTCCTTTTGTCAATTCTAGTCGCATTAGTCAGAAGTTCAATGATATTGATTTGGTATTTCATGCGACTTTAGTAATCCAAGACATTTATTAGATATCTAAGAAGTAGACATAATGGTTGAAGAGATTATGATGACAGAACCTGTCAGCCGATTTCTATTGCACGACTTATTTCTCTAATGGTCTAGTGCCTGAGACATTCGGACATAGCCCAAAGATGGCTGGTGATAGGTGTGTTGACTCTTTTGCTAATCAAAAAGACTACATTAATTAAACGGTTAAAGTCAATGCCTGTTTTTATGCCCATTCCATTAATCATATATAGAAGGTCTTCAGTCGGAATATTGCCGGAAGCACCCGGAGCGAAAGGACAGCCCCCCAGACCGCCCGATGCGGATTCAAATTTAAAAATTCCGTATTGCATTGCCGTGAGAATATTTGCCAATCCTCCTCCGCAGGTGTCGTGCATGTGAAGACAGAGCTTATCCGCGTCAATTTTTTTAAGCAGAGCGCTTAGAATTCTTTCTACCAGAACGGGATTGGCAAGACCAAATGTATCTGCAAGCAAAATCTCGTCTGCACCATATTCAAGACTACTTATTGCCAGTTCCATGAGGCGTTCGCTCTTAATCTCGTCACCGAAGGGGCAGCCAAAAGTGGTTGCAAGTGAGATACGCAGTTTTTTGCTGCCCTTATCAGTGGCAATCCTTTTAAAGTCTTCCATTGATTCTTCGGTAGTACGGCCAACATTTTTCATGTTGTGCCATTCACTAACAGATACAACATAATTGATTTCGTCAACGCCTGAGGTTATTGCAGTTTCAAATCCGCGGCGGTTCGGAATCAAGGCAATCAGATTGACGCCCCTGCCAGAAATGTAATTGCGGACTGCCTTGCAAACCTCAATAGCATCCCGCATCTGGGGAACGTATTTCGGACTGACAAACGAGGTAATTTCGATCCGACGAAAGCCTGTATCAATTAGGTTTTTGACAATTTCAATTTTATCTTCGGTTTCAATAAATTGATCGATGTTTTGGAATCCATCTCTTGGACATACTTCGATAATCTCTATCTGCCTAGGAAGTTTCATTAATATCCTCTCCTAATATTCAAATAATCCCATCTGCTATAAGGGAAGTGATTTCTTCATTGCTTAGACCGAGTTGATTGTGATATATTTCGTTATTGTCTTGTCCAAGGACAGGAGCAGGACGGTCAATGACCGGTTTGGTATCCGACAGTTTGATTGC
>JAKPKE010000277.1 GCA_029553855.1 Bacillota bacterium
AAAGTTATACTTTCCTATACAATAAAAAAGCATGGCAAACCTGAATCTGCCATGCTTTTTTATTTATCTTTACTCTTTTTCCTTTTCTGCGTTAACAGCCTCGATTATCTTCTGTGCTGTCTGAGCGGGCACTTCCTCGTATCTTACGAAGCTCATGGAGAAACTCCCCCTTGCTTGCGTCATGGACCTTAGATCTGTGGCATATTTGAACATTTCAGCCAAGGGTGCTTCAGCAGAAACTTTCTGCAGTTTTCCGCTGGGCTCCATCCCAAGGATTCTTCCTCTCTTTTTGTTCAAGTCTCCAATAATGTCCCCCATATATTCATCCGGAACAAGGACTTCAATCTGATATATAGGTTCAAGGAGCACCGGGCTTGCATCCGCCACACCCTTCTTATATGCCAAAGATGCTGCAATTTTAAAGGGCATTTCTGCAGAATCTACAGGATGAAAGGATCCGTCATAAAGAGTACACTTGATATTCACAACCGGGAAACCTGCCAATACTCCTTCCTCGACGCATTCCCTCAGTCCCTTTTCAACCGCAGGTATATACTGTCTCGGAACTACTCCGCCTACTATTTTGTCGACAAATTCAAAATCAGCGCTTCCATCAGAAATGGGTTCGAATTCGACCCAAACATGTCCATATTGGCCATGCCCTCCGGACTGTTTCTTGTGCTTTCCTTCGGCCTTGGCCGATTTCCTTATGGTTTCCCTGTATGGTATTTTGGGATCCTTAAGGACTACTTCCACACCAAATTTATTCTGGAGCTTCTTGGTAACAACTTCAAGATGCTGCTCACCTATTCCCGATATCAGGGTTTGTTTTGTTTCAGTATTCTTTTCGACTTTCAAGGTAGGATCTTCTTCAACAAGCCTCTGAAGGCCACTGCCTATCTTATCTTCGTCCCCCTTTGATTTCGGTTCAATAGCCATTGAAATGCTTGGTTCCGGGAAAGTTGCCGGCTCAAACATTACGAGTTTATTAGCATCGCACAGGGTATCCCCTGTTGTAGTATACTGTAATTTTGCAACTGCGCCTATATCTCCTGCAATAAGCTTATCTGCAGCTACTTGCTTTTTACCCCTTAAAAGGAACAGGCTGCTGAGCTTTTCCTTTTTTTCCTTATTTGGGTTTAATACTTCCATGTCCGCTTTCATTTCTCCCGACATGACTCTGAACATGGAAATCTTCCCTACAAATGGGTCGGCAATCGTCTTATAGACCTGGGCACTGAAAGGCGCATTTCTATCCGCCGCAACCTTTATCTTCTCTTTGCTTTTTACATTGACTGCCTCAGGGACTTCTGCATCAACCGGAGAAGGTAAATAGTCCAGTACCGCATCCATGAGTAAATCTACTCCTATATTCTTTGCCGCGGAACCACAAATCACCGGCACTACGTCTCTTGATACAACCCCAAGCCTTAATCCTTTTACTATCTCTTCCCTCGAAAGTTCTTCACCATTGAAGTATTTTTCCATAAGTTCCTCGTCCGTCTGTGCGGCCGCCTCGATTATCACATTTCTGTATTCTTCAGCTTCGGCTTTAAGATTGGCTGGAATATCTTCAACAACCGTCTTATTGCCTTCTCTTATCTTAGCCTTCATATCAATTATGTCGACTAATCCTTTGAAATTTGCCTCCGAACCTATCGGAAGAGCAAAAGGAACAACTTTATTTCCAAAAGCTTCTCTAAGCTGTTCGACAACCTTCGAGAAGCTTGTATTTTCTCTGTCAAGCTTGTTTACGAAGAACATGCATGACTTCTTGCCCTCGGAAACAAGATCCCAAGCCTTCTCTGCCCCTACTTCAACCCCCCCGGTGCTATCAACAGCTATTATTGCGCCGTCGGCAACCTTTAAGCTTGCCACTGTTTCACCTACAAAGTCAAAATACCCCGGGGTATCAATTATATTGATTCTCTTTTCTTTCCATTCACAGGGAGCCATAGCCGCACTAATGGAAATCTTCCTTTTAATTTCCTCCGGGTCATAGTCTGTCACGGTATTTCCGTCTTCAACCTTTCCGAACCTATCCAGGACCCCGGTATTAAACAGCATTGCTTCTGCCATTGTTGTCTTACCTGAACTGCCATGTCCAAATAAACCTACATTTCTTAGGTTTTCCGTTTTATAATCTTTCATAAAAATTCCCCCTTTTATGTTTATTCTGTCCTACATCAGTAATTTTAAACATATCCATTGTAAATTCAGATAACTATGTATAGCGCGAAATATGCATACACTGTAACTCTAATTTTATCTTTCCCTCAAATAAATGTAAAGAGTAAAAAGCTGAGTATTCGTAAATTCATATCTCTATCTTTTCAAAGAGCCTTACCCCAACTGTGGAGAGCAGGTTGTACAGCAATAAGTCCAGTATCCCGAACATTGCAACAAAGGTTATAAAGGTAATCCACAGCGTAAAATGCAGTGCTATTGTTACAAAAACCGGTATACCTGCAATTACTATGGAGGCAAGCATATTGAGCACAACATTGAAATTCTGCTTCACTGCCTTCTGCTCATTATCCCATATAAGCTTAGGGAAATTGAGATCAATAAATATTCCAGTAAACGAACTGAAAATAATTCCCAATATTGCTGCAACAGCAATAAGCATTATTAAATAAACCGGCAGCGGCACAAAAATAACAGCTGCCAGCACCATAGACAGTGTTCCGACTGCACCTAAACATGCACTGGACAATACCTTAGCCAATATCTGAGTCCTGTAGCTTACAGGCAGGTATTTGCAAACGTAAATGTTTGTGCCTTCCCTGGATATTGCCGAAGCGGCAATTCCGTTAGTTGAGGCAACAAAAACACTCATGCCGAAAGCAGCCGCCAATACTGCGCCTTGCTTGCCGATATCGGAAATATAGGGGCTGAGTGCTTGAAGCTCTTTCATTTCATCGGGTTGCACAATAAATGGGAGGATGAAGAATAAAGGAAAAAGAAAATTCAGAAGCACGCAGTTCATGAAATAAACAGGTGTTCTGAACAACAGCTTAAGCTCCTTAATAATATATGACCTTAAGGCCGATTTCTGTCTGCTGAACTTTCTAAATTCACTTTCTGTATATTTCTTTCTTTTTGAAGAGGCTTCCGATATTCCCACTGCGCCTTTATAATAAATACCTTCTCCGATACCCAAAAGCAGCATTACAAAAAGCACGCAGATAAGCATAAATACTATTAAGTTCACAAGACCTTTTAATTCTGAGTTATGTAATAGCGCCATTACTGCAAATCTATTGCTGAAAAAAATACCCGATATAGTTCCCGTAAAGGAATTATTCCCCTGGGCAAGCAGTTGCTGCAGCTCATCAGCACTCATTGAGGAACTGCTGATCTTTGTAATGAAAGCGTTTAGCCCAACAGCTAAAGTCATAGCCGCAATTCCGCCGATTATCCTGAATCTGTCTTTGTTCTTTGCGAGGCTGGTAAATCCCATTATTAGCAAGGTTATTACAGATGCATAGATTAAGGGCAAAACAGGCAGTGCAAGAAATATGATAAGGCTGTATATGCAATACATTAATCCTGCTTTGCCTGCAATCCCGAAACCTATGAGAATAGGCGCAAGGAATATAAATTCAGTCAAATACTCATAAAACAGAGCAACAGTAAATTTTGCCGCTAATATTTCCGAAGGCCTTAACGGCAGCGGCAGCAGATTCTCAATGTCCTTGGAAAAATAAAAAATGCTAATAACATAGAAAACGCCAAAAAAGAAAATAGTCAGGCTGGATACCAAAAAGCCCATTCCAAGGATCAACCCTTCCTGTTGAATCCCCGATAGCACATGATAGCCGACAAAGGCCAAAGTGCCGATCCCGAACATCATTGGTAAAAACGATACAAATATGAGCACGGACAGAAGTATTTTCTTTGTGCGGCTTTTGCCTGACTTAGCAGATCTTAAATCAAACAAGTTGAAATTTTTCAGCATCACTTTGGTTAATACCATATATCTACTCATTTCCCGTCAGCTCCAAAAATATATTTTCCAAGGACTCATTACTTCTGAAATGCTCCCTGATTTCGTCCATTGTTCCATAAAACAGCAGCTTCCCTTTGCTGATAATGGCTACCTTATCACAAAGCTTCTCTGCTACCTCAAGGACATGAGTTGAGAAAAATACCGTGTTGCCGGCTTCAGCATGTTTCTTCATCATCTCCTTAAGGATGAAGGAAGACTTGGGGTCAAGTCCGGTCATCGGCTCATCTAATATCCATACCGAAGGGGCATGGACAAGAACTCCCATTAATACTATTTTCTGCCTCATTCCGTGGGAATAGCTCTGTATCTGATCATCAAGGGCAGCTTCCATTTCAAACCTTTCGGAAAGTTCCTTTATTCTCTCCTCCCTCAGGTCAGAAGATACCTTATATATATCAGCCATAAAATTCAGGTATTCAATACCCTTAAGGCGCAGGAACATATCAGGGTTGTCTGGGACATAACCAAACTGACTTTTTGCCTCAAGGGGTCTCTCTTTAACATCTATCCCATTTATTGCCGCACTACCGCTGTCAGCATTCAATATTCCTGTAATTATCTTGATGGTTGTTGTCTTCCCTGCTCCGTTTGGACCGAGAAAACCTACAATCTGTCCTTCGGGAACGACCAGGGTAAGATCATCCACCGCTTTTACGGTGCCGTTATACGTCTTGCTGATATTGTTCAGTTCAATCATACATCTTCCTCCATATGGTGCTTTTTGCCATTTAATTATAACATATCTTAAAAAAAATTAAAGCTTTCTAATAATATTTCACTACAGTCAAAGTTCAATACCTTTATGTATTAAGGCTACTCCCACTAGTACAGGCCTATTTACAAAACAATCCAAATAGTCTATTCTGAATATAACGTCGGTTTCCCAATATGAATATCTATAAAGGAGAGTGCTGTTATGAACAATGCTGTTAATATTGAATGGGGTAAGTTAGGCTTTTCTTATATTAAAACGGATTACCGTTATATTTCCAGATGGAAAGACGGTTCCTGGGATAATGGAAAGCTCATTGAAGACAACAATCTCACAATCAGCGAAGGTTCTACATGTCTTCATTACGGGCAGCAATGCTTCGAGGGTTTGAAGGCTTATTGCACAAAGGAAGGCAAAATACAGCTTTTCAGACCTGATCAGAATGCAAAGCGTATGATACAAAGCTGCCGGAGGATTTTCATGCCGGAAGTACCGAAAGAGAAATTCATTGATGCCTGTGTTCAAGTAGTAAAAGCCAATGAAGCATGGGTCCCCCCATATGGTACGGGAGCTACCCTGTACCTCAGACCTTTTGTTATAGGGGTAGGAGATAACATAGGTGTAAGTCCTGCCAGGGAATACATATTTTCAGTATTTTGCATACCCGTAGGGCCCTATTTCAAGGGAGGCATGTCCCCAATTGATTTCTCGGTTTCCGAATATGACAGGGCAGCACCTAAAGGAACAGGTGCGGCAAAGGTAGGGGGCAACTATGCTGCAAGTCTTTATCCTCACGAGAAGGCAAGAGAAGAGGGTTTTGCGGATTGTGTCTATTTGGATCCTTCAACCCATACGAAAATTGAAGAAGTTGGTGCTGCGAACTTTTTCGGAATCACAAAAGACAATAAATTCGTTACCCCGATATCCGACTCTATTTTACCGAGCATAACAAAATATTCACTGTTGCATGTGGCAAAAGAGTACTTAGGGTTGGAAGTAGAAGAGAGAGACGTATATATTGATAATCTGGACGAATTCGCAGAAGCCGGAGCATGCGGAACAGCCGCTGTAATTTCACCTATCGGCAGCATCACCTATAAAGGAAAGAAGCATATATTCCATAGCTTAACCGAGGTTGGCCCCATAACCAGGAAATTATATGAAACACTTGTTGGAATCCAGATTGGGGATATAAAAGCTCCATCGGGATGGATATTAGAAGTTAAATAGCAAAAAACACAGGGCGGTTTGTGTCTGTAAGATATAAGAACCGCCCATTTTTTATATGAAAACATCAATTAAACTTCCAAACAGCTCTCTGTTCTCCTTAATTTTCACCTCACTGCCCAATACACAGTAGCTTTGCCTCTTAATAAGCTCAAACATCATTTCGGATAGCTCCCTCATGTCCCGTTGACTTGTGTCGAGTATTTCCTCCCGCTCCCTCTGCAAATCCTCGGCGGTGATTTTTCTCATATAATTCTCTATTGCCCTCTCCCCCTTCATAAAGGGGGTAAGAGGCTTATCCAGCCTGCTGATTGTTCCTATAATATACCTGCTCATCTCCCTTTCGTCGGTATGGAAATTTTTCAGGTACTCATACATCTCGTCATATACCTTAAACGTCTCCCTGATATTCGGGTCTCTATAAGAAACAAGAAACATGTTTCCGTTCTTTTCGAAGCCTGTAAAAGCGCCATAGGCGCCTCCCTGGACTCTGACGCGATTCCAAAGATAACTGTATCTGGATATGGTGCTCAGAACCTGCAGCTTTCCCGAATACGGATATCCCAGCTTGATAAAGTTGTATCCCTGAGCTACATATTGCACCTTTCCCTGGGTCATAAGCCCTTCATTACGTGACTCAAGCCCGAAAGAATACTGTACCGGCGGCAATTTTTCCGTGCTCAATTCTTTAAGTATTATATCCATACCTTCTGCAAAGCTTCGATAATCATCCTCTTCACAGGTCACTCCCGCAATAAAGCCGCTTTTCCTGAATATCAGCCCCATAAGCTTCTGTAAATTTTTTTGTACCTCTCCTATTCTGATTTCAAAGTTCTTCTCTATATCCTCAATAAACTTATAGTAAGTCAATCCCGTTATTTCCTCCAGATAGCCTCCTTCTGCCGAAAAATATGATAATAGCCTCCTGCAGGCAATTATATACCCTTCCCCTGATATTCTCATCTCAATTCTGGACTTTGTCTCCTGAATAATCTCCCTGATTCTTCTCTCATCATCAAACTTAGTCCCGGCAATAATCTCTCTGATTATTTCAAACATTCTCGTGAGTTTACCGTTAAGAACCCTGCCCCTGACGGAGAACACGGGATTATATTTATTATCATCACCTTTTTCCCCATATACCTGTGGGCTGAACCGGATTCCGCCCGTATGCATGTCGATTTCTTTTGAGAGATCTCCGTAGCTGTAGTTTAAAGTGCTGATCTTCCCAAGTACTGCAGACAGAAGGGGTATATAGGGCAGCAGCTCCTGGGGGACAGCAGTGGTGTCGAACAACAGGTCTGCATAAACTATGTCATTAGTAAACATATGATGTGCAAGCACTTTAACCCCTTCCTCCTCCTTCACCTGCTGCGGAAGTACTTCGCCCTTCCTGTCAATATCTTTTATGAAAAGCATAGGAATAAGTGCAAGCTTTTCAGGAGCATCCGGAGCATTCTGCCACTCCTTAAGCTCCCTGTTCTGCTTTACAAGCCCCTGAAGCTGTTCCTTCGTCATTTGTGTCTTAATATTCCTGAGTTTGGTCCTTGTTTCCTCATCTTTTGCCTCAGACATACCTTTCTTTGGTTTCAGCACTACCATTGAACTATGATTGTTGTTTAAAATGTATTTCTCTATAAGGTTTTCAAAATATCTGTCATTCAACTCAGACCTTATCTTTTCAAAAATCTTCCCATAGCAGAGATGCATAGCGGGATCCTTGCCATAAAGCCAGCTGTCCATAATCTTAATGTTATATATAAGGCCTTTGGGGTAGCTTTCAAAGTCCGCTTCCCTCAGCCTGAATTCCTTCAAATTGACCGCTGCCTCAGCCAGATGACTGTCCAACCCGTCGCCCACAAGCTTTTTTAAGGTTTCAAGAACCACATTGATAAACTCTTCTTTTCTTTCCACATTTGAATTTTTTACAATAATGCTAAAAACGGGTTGAAGTATGCTGTTGTCGTACCTCCCGTAAACATCCTTGCCAATGCCTGCCTCAAGCAGCGCTTTTTTCAAAGGCGATGCCGGCGTTGACAAAAGTATATGCTCTAATATTTCCATTGCTATATACAGTTCCGGGTCTGTGGAAAAACCCACTGAATAATTCAAGTTAAGGTATGTTTTGTCCCTTTCATCCTCATTAGGAGAAACGGGATATTCCAGTTCATAGCTTTTCATTGAGTCAAAAGCTTTCTGTACCGGAATAACCGAATCTATAGGAACTGTTTCAAAATCCTTGAGGTATGCCTCATCGATAAATTTCAACTGATCAAGTATGTCTAATTTCCCGTACAGAAACAAAAAGCTGTTTGACGGGTGATAGTATTTTTTATGAAATGCAAGAAACTCCTCTAATGTAAGCTCCGGAATAACTTGGGGGTCGCCTCCCGATTCATAGCCATATGGGGTATCCGGATACAAAGTTTCCTGAAGCTTCCTTGCAAGCACCGACTCCGGCGATGAGAGAGCCCCCTTCATTTCATTATACACAACTCCCTTATATTTCAGCTCATGGCCGGCTTCCTCCAGTTCGTAATGCCAGCCTTCCTGCTTCAGTATCTCAGGGTGTTCATATATGTTGGGATGAAATACAGAGTCCAGATATACATCCATCAGGTTCCTGAAATCCTTTTCATTCCTGCTGGCTACCGGATACATTGTCTTGTCCCCAAAAGTAAAGGCATTTAGAAAGGTATTCAGTGAACCTTTTACAAGTTGCACAAAAGGTTCTTTAATGGGAAACTTTCTTGAGCCGCAAAGCACCGAATGCTCCAATATGTGTGGCAGCCCAGTGCTGTCCTTGGGGGGTGTTCTGAAAGTAATAGAAAACACCTTATTATCATCTTCGTTTTCCATATAAAAAAGCCTGGCTCCGCTCTTCTCATGCAAAAAAAGCCGTACTGTAGAATTTGTCTCCTTGATATCATTTTCTTCAATTAATCGGAATCCGTGATATATTTCATCTGTTCTAAAATGCATCCCTTTCAACCCTCCATTCAGCAGATTGCATAATAATCATATACTTGCCGTATTCTACAAATGTCATTCAAATATGAACAAAAAACAAAAAAGCTGCTAAAAAACAAATATTACGAATGGGTCTGGACCTATCCCTGCAATATTTTGTGTATTTTCACGGTAACACAGCATGCAGGGAACGGTCCTGACCGTTCCGGGTTTTGCAGCAGCCTATATGCAGTACTTCCACAATTATTTACGCTCTTTTGACCCCCATGAAGAAAAGTGCCAATGTACCCGGTCCTGAATGGGAACCGATAACCGGTCCTACTTCATTAATTATGACATCCTTCACCGGAAATTCTTTTTGTATCATTTCCCTAAGGTATTCCGCATCCTCAATACAATCCCCATGACTTATGGCAATGACCTGTCCTTCGGGATATTCAATATTTTCTTTAAGCATTTCAAAAAGTGTCTTAATGGATTTCTTTCTTCCCTTTACTTTGGATACCGGTATTAGTCTGCCTTCATCATCAACCTTAAGGATAGGCTTAATATCAAGAAGAGTGCCTACAAAAGCAGCTGCCCCGGAAAGCCTTCCTCCCCTTTTCAGATGCCCCAGGTCATCTACCGTGAACCAATGATTCACTCTAAGCTTGTTTGTTTCAATCCAGCTCACTATTTCATCCTTTGAAGCCCCTGACTCAAGCATTTCATTTGCCTGATAGGCCAGAAGACCTTCTCCAAGGGAGGCGCATTTGCTGTCAATAACAGTAATATCCGCATCCTTGATCTCTTCGCATACCATATCCCTGGCAAGGTTGGCACTGCTGACACTTCCGCTTAGGCCCGAGGAGAATCCCAAATAAACAAGCGCCTTGCCCTCCATTGCACACCTCTTGAAAATTTCCGTATATTCATAAACATTAACCTGTGAGGTAGAAGGCATTTCGCCATTTCTTACGGCAGCATAAAACTCCTTGTAATCCAGGGTTTTTCCGAAGTCATCCTTATATTCCTGATCCCTGAAGTTGCATGTAAGGCTCACAAAAGGTATCTTTTTCTCCTCTACATAGCTGCGTGGAAGATCTGTACAAGAATCAATCAACAAAACTGTATCCATCATATTCCCGCCCCTTTGTAACATTATAGTATTATAGTAACTAATTTTCTGTCATAAATCAATCTTTAATGCTTCTTGTTCGAAGGGCCGGTACCTACCTCTGCCTGCTATAAACTATGTACCTTAGCATTATGCATTACGGGCTGCTATACACATCAGCAGAAAAAAACTACCTGTGTTTGCACAGGTAGAAAAAGCCATGATAAATTGGGGGTATGTGCCGGGAATGAGCAGTCCCGGCACCGATGATGTTTAAAGATTTATAATAAATGCTCTTGGTTATTCATATAAAAGCCCGCCTGCCAGATTTTTCAGGGATAAATAATCCAAAATGGAAATTTTGCCGTTCTTTTTGCTTACGATACCTTTATCCGAAAGTTCCCTGATAACCCTGTTCAGATGCCTGTAGCTGGTGCCCAGAAGCGTAGCCATCTCTGTCATGTTGGTAGTTTTGATTTCATTGATGCCCTTTAAACTTGATTCTTCGCTTGATATTGAAATTATATAGCTTGCAAACCTCTTTTCGAGGGGATATAGGAGATTAATCGAAGTACTGTTGGATATTGTATATAGTTTATATCCCAAACTCCTTATTACATAACTGAGAAAAACCGGATCGTTTCCCGCATGTTTACGAATATCATCCACTGTTATCCCAATAAGATGGGATTCGTTCAAAGAATCAACATTGCATTTTATGTTATACCCCGACATAAATTCCACATCGCCCAAAACGCTTAAAGGCTTGTTGAACCTAAGAAGAAGAGACTTGCCGTTTTCCATCAATGTATATACCTTGAGCTTGCCTTTTACATCAAAATAAAAATAATTCAGCTCATCTCCGGTATTACAAATGCATTCTCCCCTCTCAAAGCTCATAAGACTCATATATGGTCTCATATCCTTCTGAAATAACGAATCCAGGCTAAACTTCCTGATATAGGCTTCTAAAAGGCTTCTGTCATTGACCCTTTTCATGTACTATCCTCCGCTTTTATAATATAGTAAAATTATATCATAAAAAAAGGACATGTGTCCTAATTTTTATATAAATATTCCTATGCTGCAAAAGCACCCTTTGTCCATCCGCTGCTGCAGCCTTCTTTCATTTCATTTTTTTGTCGAAAATGATATAATAATACCTGTATCCCGCATATTGAAAAAGCCTTTAACAGTTCGGGAATTTACATACATAAGAAAGGAATTAGTAAAAATGAGCGTTGAAAGTGTAAGAGAATTTTTTGCTGAAGGGGGATATACGGATCTCAAAATAATTGAAACAAACCTTAGCACTGCAACTGTTGAGCTTGCTGCAAAGGCACATGGTGTTGCCCCTGCCCTTATTGCCAAGACAATGTCTTTTGGATTAAAGGATCGTGAAATATTAATCGTAACAAAAGGTGATGCAAGGATAGACAACCGCAAATTCAAGGATTGTTTCCATGAAAAGGCTTCCATGCTTGACTATGACAGGGTACTGGAGGTTACCGGCCACCCTGTGGGAGGGGTATGCCCTTTTGGCCTTAAAAATCCTCTTGATATATATCTTGATATTTCTATGAAGGAATTTGAATATGTATACCCCGCTGCCGGCTCTGCAAATTCAGCTGTAAAAATCGCACCTGACCGCTTGCAGGAAGTAACGGGCGGTATATGGATAGATGTATGCAAATAAACCGGCTTGCCGGGCGGAGCCGCAGCAAGCCTTAAAAACTGGCTACATCAGTGGAGCAAATATTTTAAGTATGGTCCCGGCCAGCCTTCTATACCATTTTATATTTCCGCAATCCTCCAATGTAATATTGTGGCAGATCTCCAATGTATCAAGATAATCTTTTTTGACTTCTAAAACACATTTTGTATTGTACATCCAGACACCGCATTCAAAGTGCAGGAACAAGCTGCGATAATCCAGATTGATTGTTCCAACCACTGCAAACAGATCGTCTACCACAAAGGTCTTCGAATGAACAAAACCGGGTGTATACTCATAAATACGAACTCCGCTTTCTATCAATATCTCGTAATTTGAACGGGATACCATATGAACATACCATTTATCGGGAATATGAGGGGTAGCGATACGAACATCCACTCCTCTTTTTGCTGTCAGGCATAAAGCAGTGCTCATTTCATTATCTAAAATCAAATATGGAGTGTTGATATAGACATATTTTTGTGCATTGCCAAGCAGATTAAGATAGACAGATTCACCAACTGCTTCGTCATCAAGGGGGCTATCTGCAAAAGGCTGCACATAACCATCCGATGTTAAAAGTTCGGTTTTTTCCGGAAATAGTCTGAAGAATTCATAATCCTCACCGTTTCCTCTGAGAAAACTCCACATTGAGAGAAACATTACCGTCAGGCTCCATACCGCTTCACCTTGAATCATAATGGCAGAGTCTTTCCAATGTCCGTACTTTTCATAGACATTAATATATTCATCTGCAAGGTTGATACCTCCCGTAAATGCTGTGTGTCCGTCTATTATGGCAATCTTACGGTGATCACGGTTATTCAGGCGAAAAGATAATACAGGGATAAACGGATTAAATACTGAACACTTTATTCCCATACTTTCAAGTTTTTTATCATACCCAAAAGGCAAGGTAAACAGGCACCCTACATCATCATAAATAACACGTACATCAACACCCTGTGAGGCTTTTTCTTCTAAAATTTTCAATATGGTACACCACATAACACCTTCGTCGATAATGAAATACTCCAAAAAAATATAACGTTCCGCTTTCCTTAATTCCTCCTGTAAACGCTCGAACTTTTCTTCGCCGGATGCAAGATATTCCGTAATTGTATTGGTATAGACAGGGCAATAGGAATAATTACTTATATACGCCGCCTGATTGGCGGCACTTCTGTTTTCTTGTTCGAGCCGCTGCAATATCCCCGAATCCTGTTCAAGATAATTCTGCATTTTATTTACAATCCCGCACATTTTACATTTATCTTTTTTGCTGGATTTATTCCCCCCGAACATCAGATAAAAAAGTCCGCCAAAAATCGGGAACATCATAATAGGAATAATCCAGGCGAGCTTGTAGGCATAGTTATTCTTATCGTTTAAAATTCTAAACACAACCAGCATGCTGAGAAACAAACAGACAGCATAGAAATATACAAAATAATTGCTGAATCTCCATATTACTATAATCAGCGCTAGAGCCTGAATCAATATGGCTGCTCCGACCAAAACAACCCTGTTGAATAACAATCGTATAAGTTTTTGCATAATATCATCCACAACCTTTACATGTTATTCCTACCCATATTATACCATTCTTACGGCTTTAAGGCAAA
>JAKPKE010000278.1 GCA_029553855.1 Bacillota bacterium
ACCAAAGGCCCCGAAGTAAGACTCGGTTACTTTATAAATGGAAAGGCCGAACTGGAGAAGGACCAGAAATTCACGCTGACTATAAGGGATATACAGGGTGACAGCACGCAAAGCAGTATTACCTATAAGGAGCTGCCCAATGAGGTGTCTTTGGGATCAAGGATACTTATAGCGGATGGAGTTATTGAACTGAGAGTCCTTGAGAAGAATGAAACCGATGTCGTTTGCCAGGTAGTAAACGGAGGGACATTGGAAGACAGGAAAAACGTCAACATTCCGGGAGCCACATCCAAGCTTCCGGCATTGACATCCAAAGATATCGCCGACCTTGTTTTCGGGATACAAAATGAAGTGGACTTTGTGGCTGCTTCTTTCATAAGAAAGGCTGCTGATGTGTTGGAAATCAGAAAGGTTTTGGAAGAAAACGGCGGAAAGCACATACAGATAATTGCAAAGATAGAAAATCAGGAGGGTGTGGACAACCTGGGGGACATTCTCAAGGTATGCGACGGCATTATGGTTGCAAGGGGAGACCTTGGAGTTGAGATACCTACTGAGGAAATACCCATGATCCAAAAGTACCTGATTAAGAGGGCCAATGAAGCGGGCAAACCGGTAATAACAGCAACCCAGATGCTTGATTCAATGATAAGAAACCCCAGACCGACAAGAGCAGAGGCGACAGATGTGGCAAATTCAATAATTGATGGTACTGATGCAATAATGCTGTCAGGAGAGACGGCAGCCGGCAAATATCCGATAGATGCGGTAAGGACTATGTCTTCAATAGCTGAGAGAACTGAAAAAGAGCTGGATTATTGCAGAAGCATCAATGGTTTTTCCGGTAAGGAAATAACGGTAGCCACTGCCATCTGTCATAGCACCTGTACAACTGCTTTTGAACTCAGGGCCGCAGCGATAATTACACCTACACAATCCGGCTCTACGGCGAGAATGGTATCAAAGTTCAGGCCAAAAGAGCCGATAATTGCCGCAACTCCGTATAAGAATGTGGTCAGGAGACTCTGCCTCAGTTTTGGGGTATATCCTTTAACTATACCGTATTCAGTGGTAACTGACGAAATAATAGATTTTTCGGTAAATGCTGCCGTAGCTGCCAGACTTGTCAATATAGGGGATCTTGTAATAATCACTGCAGGAATACCATCCGGGATAGCGGGGACAACCAATCTGATAAAAGTGCATTTAGTAGGGGAAACCCTGGCAAGAGGAACCGGGATTGGGGACAAGCACGTAACCGGAAGGGTATCAATTGTAACTGATACAAAAAGGGATTGCGATAAACTGAGGAGCGGCGACATACTTGTTGCAAGGTTTACCGAAGAAGGATTCATGCCTAGCATGGAAAAGGCTTCAGCCTTCATTGTAGAAGAAGAGGGAATAACTTGTCATGCGGCAATTGCCGGTGTTACACTTGGAAAGCCGGTAATAGTAGGCGTTAAAAATGCAGTGAAGCTATTGCGTGATGGGCAGATAATAACCATAGACACAACACTGGGCCTTATTTATAATGGAATTGTGAAAATATAAAGGATATATGCGAGTATATTATCTGTCATTCTGAAGAGCCGGTGACTGAAGAATTTTCGGCCGGTTCCCGGCCGTAACGTCGTTTGTACAGAGGATGGTGGGGGGCAACAATGACTCATGATACAATACTAAGAACAAGATATGGGGAAACTGACCAGATGGGGATAATATACCACCCCAACTATTATATATATTTTGAAATGGGCAGAACGGAATTTCTGCACAGTGCTGTCGGAATATCCTATAGGGAGATGGAGGAGATGGGGATTCTGCTGCCCTTAACGGAGACCTATTGTAAATATAGAATTCCGGCTAAATATGATGACGAACTCATGGTCAGAACTGCGGTAAAAGAAATGACTGTTGCGAGAATTACCTTCTCCTACCTGCTTTACAGGACTGTAGACGGGGCTTTGCTCGCAGAGGGCGGGACGGTTCATGCCTTTGCAAACAGAAGCGGAAGGCCGATTAATATTAGAAAGCACAATAGCAGGATTTTTGAAAAACTACATGAACTTATAGACTGAGGGAGGAACAGTATGATGTACGGCATATTAGGCAAGACAGGACTTAAGGTTTCAAAAATCGGTTTAGGCGGCATACCGATTCAACAGCTTAATCAATGTGATGCAAGCAAGCTTATTGAAAAGGCCTTGGAATACGGCATCAATTTCATGGACACGGCCAGGGGGTATACCGTAAGCGAAAGCCTGATAGGCAATGCTTTGACCGGTGGCAGGAAGAAGGTATTTCTTGCAACCAAATCCATGGCAAGGGAAAAGGATGCACTAAAAAAAGATATAGAAATATCTCTTGAAAACTTCAATACCGATTACATAGACCTGTATCAATTCCATAATATACCCAACCTGCAGGAGTTGGAAAAGGTTATGGCCCCCGGTGGTGCCCTGGAAACATTTGTTGAATATATGCAAATGGGAGTAATAAAGCATATCGGGATAACAAGCCACAACATTGAAGTCATCAAAAAAGCCATTGAATATGATATATTTGAAACTGTTCAGTATCCTTTTAACGCGATTGAGACCCAGGGACTGGACACTTTCGGGAAGGCATACGAAAGAAATATTGGAGTAATTGCAATGAAGCCTTTTGCCGGAGGCGCCCTTAGTAATAAAAAAGCAGCTTTGAAATATATACTTCAGAATCCTCATGTGACTTGCGCTATACCCGGAATGTGCAGCATAGAACAGTTGAAGGAGAACATGGGAGCGATGGAGGAAATGCCTCTGTCGGAAGCAGAGAGGGAAGACCTTTCAAAGGAAGCTGCCGAACTGGGAGAAAGATTCTGCCGGAGGTGCGGCTATTGCAAGCCTTGCCCCGCGGGGATAGATATTCCTTCGGTATTTGTCCTGGAAAGCTATTATAGAAGATATAATCTTGCGGATTGGGCAACGGAAAGGTATAAATCAATGCCTGTTAAGGCTGGTGCCTGTGAAAAATGCGGATTGTGCGAGACCCGATGCCCATATGGCCTGCCTATAAGAGATATGCTTGAATCTGCAAAAAAGGTGTTTGGATAGGTGTCAGGTGCAAAGGTTATTAGGTTATTGGATGAGCGCATCTATTATATAATTGCAGCGAAAAAGCAGCATTATACCTTGCTTTTTTTGCTGCATATTTTATTCATTCATAAGCAAAAATATATGCAAAAGTGCTGGAGAGTGCGGCAATGAATAAGGATGACCTGAAGAATTTGGTAATCTCCGATGAAGAAGAGCGGGAGAAGCAAATCCATGAGCTTATTAAAGGGAAGCGGTCACTGAACATCAACAAAGAACTCTGCAAAACTCTTACCTTGGGTGAAAGAGCAGCCGATAAGATAGCCAAATTTGCCGGGAGCTGGTCCTTTCTGTTCTTTTTTACCATTGTAATTATTGCATGGGCTGCAGTAAATTCAAAGATGTTGTTTGATGATCCCATCGATCCGTTTCCTTACGTATTTTTAAATCTGATACTTGGCTGTATTGCGTCGGTACAGGCGCCTATTATAATGATGAGTCAAAACAGGGAATCACAAAAAGACAGGCTTCGTTCCGAAAATGATTATCTGATAAATCTTAAATCCGAAATAATACTTGAGGATCTGCATATGAAGATAGATGAAATAATAAAAGTGCAAGGGCTGTTGATAAAAGAGGTTAATGGTATTAAGATGGAAATGAATAGGAACAGTGAAAGGTTGATGGGCGGCAGTGACAGAGAGAACAATACCGGTGCAGAAGAACCAAAATTATATAGTTGATATATCCGGGATTACCAGCGAAGGGTACGGAGTGGCAAGGGTAGAGGGGTTTACCGTATTTGTTGAGGGTGCCTTGAACAGCGAACAGGCGGAGATAAGGATAATAAAAGTGCTGAAAAACTACGCTTACGGGAAACTGCTGAGGATACTTAAGCCCCATACCGGAAGGGTTGAGCCCTCCTGTGGAGTCGTGAAAAGATGCGGCGGCTGCCAGCTGCAGCACATGAGCTATGAAGCTCAGCTGCAATATAAAACACGACAGGTTAAGGATGCCGTTGAACGCATAGGGGGATTCAAGGGCGTTACCGTACATGACACTATAGGAATGGACAACCCCTGGCGTTACAGAAATAAAGCTCAATTTCCGGTAGGTATGAACGGAGACGTACAGATTGGCTTTTATGCAAACAGAAGCCATGCGATTATTGATACTCCTCAGTGCCTGATACAGGATGCAATTAATGATAACGTAACCAGGACAGTCCGGGAGTTTATAAAGAAATATGATATCAGTATATATAACGAGGATACCGGGAAGGGTCTCATAAGGCATATAGTAGTTAGAAAAGCCTTCAGGACAGGTGAAGTGATGGTATGTATAGTGGTCAACGGAGAAGACCTTCCCTGCATCGATGCCTTGATAGAGATGCTAAGGAGCAGCATAGATAATTTGAAAAGCATAGTATTGAATATAAATAAAAAAAGAACAAACGTGGTTCTGGGTGAAAAAAATATTGTAGTATTCGGGGAAGAAGCAATATATGACTACATAGGGGAGTTCAAATTCAGGATTTCCCCCCTTTCATTTTTCCAGATAAATCCCGTCCAGACAGCGGTCTTATACAATAAAGTGCTGGAATACGCAAATCTTAATGGTGATGAGATAGTATTTGATGCCTATTGCGGAATAGGTACAATATCGCTGTTTTTAAGCAAAAGGGCAAAAAAGGTCTATGGGGTGGAAATTGTACACCAGGCAATTGAAAACGCAAAAGAAAATGCGGCCTTAAACGGGGTAAAAAATGTAGAATTCATTGATGGAGAATCTGAAACGGTGATACCGGAATTATATGCTAAGGGCATAAAAGCAGATGTGATAGTAGTCGACCCACCAAGGAAAGGCTGTGATGAAAAGCTTCTCGATGCAATCGCAGAAATGGGTCCGGAAAGGGTGGTCTATGTTTCCTGTAATCCAGCAACCCTGGCGAGGGACTTAAAGTATTTGTCAGAAAGGGGATATGAGATCAAGGAGATCCAGCCGGTGGATATGTTCCCGCAGACGGTGCATGTGGAGACGGTAGTATTGATAACGAGGGTTGAAAAGTAAGTGCGCAGAAAAGCCTGTAAATATGGGGTTCTCGAGTTTATGGACTGAAAAATAGCAACATAAAAATCGTGATTTTATTGGTTCGTGGGAATAAGTCCAAAAGGGCAGATTTGATGGTTAAGTGGTCAGATTAAATGTCATAGTCTGGCGTGTGGTCGGGTTGGATGTCAGGGGCTGGTGAGTGGTCAGGTTAGATGTCTTTTCGGTTTTTGCCGAGGTTGTGTGAGCAAGCTGGATGTTAGGGTATATTTTTACTTTAGGAGAGGAAGTGAATATATAAATGTTTTTTCAAAAGAAATATTCACGGCTAAGCGATGAAATTATAAATAAAAAAAATTTAATATGTAAAAATGGAGAACAGGTCTATAATTACTATGCTGACGTATTTAAAAAAGACTATCCCAAGCAATCTGTTAATGGTAAAAAACTCTATTTATACACAAATACAACATATGAACTTAACCAGTCACAATATATGTTTTATAGCTTTGATACAGTAGATATTGGTAGACCTGTTGCTCTTAGCGAGACCGATTATCTAGTGGTCGAAGGTGTTCGTATAAATTATTGTAGCTTTCAAAATTGTAACATTAAAAATATTATATTCCGGAACTGCAGTTTTTCTGGAACTAATTTTTCTAGCATTCATTTTGATCATGTGATTTTTGATTCTTGCTTTTTTTCAGTTCCAGTTATAGAAAATGGTAGAGCGAGAACTGATGATATATATTACGCACCGACTATTTTTAAAGCCTGTACATTCGTTGGCACATTTTTAAGTTGCGATATAAAGCATTGCTTGTTTGAGAAGGTATGTTTTATATTATCAAAGTTTGAAAAATGCTCCCTACAAGCCAGTGTATTAAATATGTGCGCCTTGAGTAGTGTTGATATTAAAGATTGTAACTTGAGCAGTTTCGGAATCAGTAATGCAGATATTTTAGAGTTATCTTTTTCGGATGAGCGAAAATCAATTGCCGATGAGAACACCTTCATAGATTTCAAGGTAAACTCAAAGAAGGAAAAGAATAAAGCCGAGATTATGACAACTTCTGGATGGAAATCTAGCAGTTTTGATGATATGTGCTTAAAGAAAGCAAAATCAGTTAAGGCTGTTTCAAGGATGTTTGAGCTCAATGATCTAAGTGATTTCGGTGGTGAATATTTCTATCAATCCAAACTTATTGAGCGTAAGGCTCTTCACAAAATTCCCAAACTTGTATCAACTTTTGAATTGGCGTCATGTGGATATGGCGAGCGACCTTTATTTACGATGATTACGATTATAGTTATAACTTTTCTGTTTGGATTAATTTATATGTTTACGGGGATTAACGCTGATGGATCTTCAATTAAATACACAATTATTGGTGGACAACCTGTTGGATTTTTTAAAACCATTACTGATTATGGACAATGCCTTTATTTTAGTATTATAACAGGTACGATTGGTTATGGAAATTATGATCCAGTTGAAATTTTAAGCAAAATTATATCAAGTTTACAAATGATATTGGGAATAGGCTTATTTGCGTTATGGACTGGTTGTATTTTTAGAAAAATAACAAGATAATATTCTGTATTACATATAGCAAAGCACCTTACCAATTTCGTAGAGTGCCTTGTTTTTTTAAGACTTATTCATCCACATCCACCGTCACACCGGATTTAAATTCAACAGTGAATTTGTCCTCGTAAACGGTAACCTTTCAATCAGCCGTCGGATAAGCTGCTTGTCATAATCGGCAGGTTCGGTGTCAGGTATGTTTTACAACGGTGACAGGAAAAAGTGGCTATTTAGGCAGGTTTTGGGCTGTACTGTTGTGTTTTTTAGCCTGGCATCAAATATAACGGATACAACATAGGACATAAGAAATATATAGATAAAAAGGAACATGTGCATATGCATAGGTTATTATCCTGGCTAGCTGTAATTCTTTGGATGAGCTTGATTTTTTATTTATCACATCAACCGGCAGCTAAGTCTAATGAGTTAAGTACTGGCATAACAGAAGTTATTATCAATACAATAGAAACAGTTGCTCCACAGGTGAAGATTGAAAAAGGAGACTTTCATCATGTAGTCAGGAAGAATGCTCATTTCTTTTATTATTTAGTACTTGGGATACTGGTGATAAATGCTTTGAGAAGAAGTGTGATATATGGTTACGGGAGTATATTATTGGC
>JAKPKE010000288.1 GCA_029553855.1 Bacillota bacterium
TCGGAAAGAAGCTGCCCCCCAAAAGCGCCATAGTCTGCAAAACAGCTGTCTCAAAAAAATCCGCCATTTTATAATTTCCTGACCTGTAAGTGGCAGCTGCAAGGGCACATCCGATCCCCGCCACCGCAAATGCAGCGCTGAGGCTTATGAATATGATCGCTGAAGTATTACCCCATCTGACTTTTAAAATAAAATGCGAAAATGTAATCATTATACTCATCTGGAGCAGTGCAATTAAAAATACGGTAAAAAATTTGCCTGCCAATATGCATAATTTTGGCGTACCGGCTATTATCATCCTCTGGTATGTTATGTTTTCTTTTTCCTCTAAAAGCATTCTGCCCCCGTGGCTTGCGGCAAAAAGTATGAACATTGTCATCATTGCCGCTGAATAATAGTCAAAACTTCCTATGCTCTTCCTTCCTTCGACAATGACATCCCCGATGTCTATCTTTATGTTTTCCATTGCACTGCTGATTCCCTCCATAGCGTCCTTCATCCCTTTGAAGCCGTCGCCTCCGAGATCATGCGCCATTGCAGTCTCAATAAGTACATTTTTACCTATAATAATCGAAGACATCGCATCGGAATAAGCCTCCATAACACTTTTAACCACCTGACCGCTTATGGTTCTGTCAGGGTGTGTCAGTACCTTGATATCTACATTATTCCTGAAAGGGGTAAGGAGATTGATTTTCATATCGTATATAAACTCATCCGGCAAAAGAACCACAGCGGAAATCTCACCGCTGCCCAGCAATTCAAGGGCCTTATCCTCCTCTTCTATTCGGTATCCTATTATCTTAGAAACTTCTTTGCTGCCCAAAAAATCCGTAAAGAATATCTCCTCCGGGTCAACATCATCACCTGAGGCACGCAGATCCTCTCCAAGGTCTTTGCCCATTCCTCGGGCAATAAACCCATTGCTTAATACCTCGCTAAATATCTTTAAATCCCTGTGCTTGTCGTACTGCCTTACGACAGCGATGTCTATCCTGGTCATATCCCCTGCGCCGATTCCCATTATGGTTCCTTTCAGTGCGGAGCTTAATATCAAAATCAATATCAGAGGCATGACAATTATGATTGCCATGGCTTTTTTATCGCTCAATATGGTTTTTAAGTCCTTTTTTACTATGCTTATTACCTTCATATATATACTCCTTAATCTCTCAGGGCTTTTCCCGTTAAATGAAGAAATACCTCTTCCAAATTCGGCTTTCTGACGTCAATTGACGAGATACGCCCTCCGTGCTCTGTTACCCTGGCAATAATCTCCGACAGCACAATATCAACATTTTCGCCGGATATGTCAATTTCATCTTTCATTAGCTCTGCCGAGGCTACGCCCTTTATTGACCTGAGTCTTTCGGGCATATCCTTGTCTGCCTTATCCAGCCTGAGACTTATCCGGGTTTTCCCTTTAACAAGCCCTATCAGCTGCTCCTTGGTTCCGGAGGCTATTATTCTTCCCTGGTCCATGATGCATATACGGCTGCAAAGGTATTCTGCCTCTTCCATGTAGTGGCTTGTATAGATTATTGTTGTTCCCTGCCTGTTAAGCTCCAGCACCGTATCCAATATATGATTCCTGGATTGGGGATCTATACCTACCGTCGGTTCATCCATAACAAGCAGCTTCGGATTGTGCAGAAGGGCGGCCCCTATATTAAGCCTTCGCTTCATACCTCCTGAATATTTATCTACTCTTTCCTTAATACGGCCGTTAAGGCCTATGATTTCTGTAACCTCACCAATTCTTTTCTTAAGGCCTGAGCCTTTAAGCCCATACATATTCCCCCAAAAGTTCAGGTTTTCATACCCTGTAAGGGTAGGATAGAGTGCTATGTCCTGAGGCACCACCCCTAAATTTTGCCTGAGCGAATTCTCCTCGGTAAATATATTCCTGCCTTCAAACAGTATCTCACCGCTTGTTGGAGGAATCAACGTGGATATTGCTGAAATAGTAGTGGACTTTCCTGCTCCGTTGGGTCCTAGCAAACCAAAAACCTCGCCCCTGTTTACTTCAAAGCTTATACCATCCACTGCCTTTGTGCTGCCGAAGTTCTTATACAAGTTTTCTACCTTTAAAAATGTCATGAAACCCACCCTCTTAATCCTTATTATCAAACAGATTATCTATCATAAACGGCATGTTCTGATTCATCTTATCAATATTCATCGTATTCTCCTCCGTAAGCACAGGGAATTCAAATTCCTGCTTCTTGTTTATGTCCCAGTTCTTAAGCTCCAGCCGGTAATTAAGATCATTCATACCGGCCGGCTCCCTATTCTCTGCTTTTACATATACCTCAATCACTTCATTTACAATATATCCGTCAATATCTACATGGGCCGTATAGCTGAAGTTTTCAACTCTGTAATTTTTAATTTCTTCCTTTATGCTTGAAATCAGCTTCTCTAGGGATATATCCTCTAGCTGCTTCGTACTTTTTTTAATATACTTCTCATAATTCTCTTTCAGCTTTTCATCCCTGGATACTATATCCATGCATTCTTCTGCCAACACTTTGATTTGGTCATTATTAAGCTTTATGGTATACTCTTTGGTTTTAACCTCTCCATCGGGAGTAGTAAGCACAATATCCTTGCCTTTGAAAACATCTTCCTTATTCAGCAGCCCAAGCCATTTTGCGCTCAGTTCATTTTCTGTTTCTTTGGAAATAATTCCTGAAGCCCCCTCTGCCTGCTGCATTTTGTCAAACTCCATGTACTTTCCCAAAATAGGCAGCTTCACAAACATTTCTTCTCCATTGACAAACAAGTCAAAATCAAATCCTAATCCGCCGAAATTCAAATAGTTTCTGAATATCCCCTTACCCTCCTCATCGTCATAGGCAGCACTGAAATTCCCTTTCATCTCCTTAAAATAGTTCAATTCCTTTACCTGTTCTTCCGTCATCCCGGCCGTGTTGAAATCCATGACTACAGAAAAAGCTCCCTCCATCTGCCCTTTTTTTATTTGATCTGTTTTTTCAGCTGCCTTCCTGTAGTCCCCAAGGCTGTCAAAGCTGCAGCCTGCCAATGATACTGCAAGCAGAACGGTAAGCATCACAGTTAATATTTTTTTCAATGGAATCCCTCCAAATCTTTTTTACAATATCATTTTACAGGTTTAGAAGCTACTTTTCGCGTACCTAAAATCACATATTTGACCTTTTACCCCATGACTTTTTGCACAAAAGGAGAAGAATGCGACGCAATAGCCCTCAAGTTTGTTGATTCCCTTGAGGAGAATTACATAGTATATCGATGCACACGGGTTATGATTTTGACAGGCCATAGGCATAGTAAAAAGCTAGATATTCTTTTCTGTGGGCTGCCTGTGGAACTCCACATGCAGTG
>JAKPKE010000293.1 GCA_029553855.1 Bacillota bacterium
TATAATGTTTCACACCAAATGAGAATTTTCAGCAGTCAAAGATAGAGAGTAATTTCGTATAATGCAATTTGCTTCACGTCTCAACCTCCGTGCTTTGTTCACCTTCATTTCCCTTTCGGCATATATCTTCTCAGGACACCCTCGATACCATTCGTATGGCGTCATATATCCTAATGATTGGTGATAGCGCTCATAGTTATAGTAATAGCACGCTCTCTGCGTACTTTTCACCAATTCTTCAAAACTTTCTGGCTCTTCTGCTTCATACAGCAATTCCTTAAATGTCCTGTGCCACCGCTCTATGATAACATTCTCCGTCGGCGTCGATGGATGTATCGTTGTATGTTCAATAACATACTGCTGCATTACTGACTTAAACTCTGATCCTATGAAACAACTCCCATTGTCAGTTTGTAACCTCGGCTTCTGCTTCAAGGTATCGTTGTATGCCTCTATAAACTTTGCAAACACCCTGCTTACCGTACTGCTTTCCATAGTCGTTAAGGGTACCGATACTACCACAAACCGTGAATAGACATCAATAAACGATAGCTGATACACATCCGTATGCTTATACCGCACATACGTTATATCAGCCTGCCATAATTCATCGGGATATTGCGCTTCATTGCTGTAGCGATGCACCCATCCATACCGTTTTTTCTGTACATTTTCCCGTATAAGTCCATGTTTCTTCAGTATTCTGTACACTGTCGATGGACTTGTATACACAATATTTTCATCTATCATCCTGTACGCCATCTCCCGGTGATAATAGCGTGGATTGTCCAACGCATATGCCACCACCAATTTCTGCTCTTCATCCGTTAATGCATACGGACTCGCTGGGGGCTTCCCTGGAGCCTTCGGCGATAGTTCCTTGCACCATGCCTTCGTTATCCTGAACCACCGTGATGCCGATATCCCTATACCAGCGCAATACTCGCAAAGATTGACTCCATACCCCTGGTACCGTTTCCCGGTCTGTAGAATATCTTTCATAACCTCTCTATCCATGATATGTTTCCGTGATGCTATATTCCATCCTTTTTTTTTAATGCTAAATTCTCTGCCACAAGCTCGCTTATGATGGTATCTTTTTTACTCAATTCATTCCTTAATCGTACCTCCACAGCGCTCTCTTTTGCCTGGGGAGCAAATACCATCTTCGCATTTTTCTCTAACTGATTTTTCCACTTGTAAAATAAGGTATCTCGTATCCCCTTGCTCCTGCAATACTTTGCTATCCCATCGGGATACGTTAACCCTTCTAATACCATCCTTACCTTTTCTTCAGGACTGTACGTTTGCTTGACCTTCATCGTGATTTCCTCCTCGTTTACCTATATTCATAAGGGAATCACTCTCTATTTTTTTACTAAAAAATTCTATTTTTCAGCTGAAACTTTATGGATACACATATCTGCCTTTTAGCCTGACATAGGTGATATCTGAAGCCAGGCCCTGATCAGCCCAGCAATATAAGCTTATTGCTAATTAAATATGGGTATTTTTTTGCATCATAGACGGTTTATAAAAATTCTTCTTAGGATATATTGCTCTTAGACCAAATTTTTTCATAATTCTTGTCACCTGCTTCATGGTGCCTCCAAGATGGCGTAACTCAAGTGCTATTATTTTGTTATCATAAAACGGAAGCATTTTGAGCGCTTCTTATATTGCCTATACTATTTGCAACCCTCTTTCTTTAAAAGTAGCATCAGGTTTGTAATAATATTGC
>JAKPKE010000298.1 GCA_029553855.1 Bacillota bacterium
AATAATGGTATTCTCCTGACAAAAGATGTTACGGAAGCAGGGATTCCTCGAGTATACATTGCCAAGTTAGTGAAGCAAGGTGTGTTGGAAAAGCTTGAGAGAGGTGCATACATCACCAAGGATGCATTTGATGATGAAATGTATCGTATTCAATCCAAATATCCACTACTTGTGTTTTCTCATGATTCGGCTTTGTTCCTCCACGATCTGACTGACAGAGATCCTTTGCAACACACCGGGACAGTTCCGGCAGGATATAATTCAAAAAATATCAGAGAAATTGGAGTTAAAGTATATTCTGTTAAAAAAGAGCTGTATGAGTTAGGATTGACAACCGCTAAGACACCCTTTGGCAGAGGAATCAAAACATACGATATGGAGCGGACTATCTGCGATATTTTAAGAAGCAGATATCAAATGGATATCGCTGTTTTGACTGATTCTCTGAAGAGGTATTCAAAGCGAAAAGATAAAAACCTGCCTAAGCTTATGCTTTATGCAGAGAGCTTCAGGGTCACAAAACTTTTGAGAAGCTACATGGAGGTGCTTCTATGAATACGGCAACTCAATTGAAGGCACTCATAAGGAACTTATCAAAAGAGAAGAACATTAATGCCCAAATATTATTGCGGAATTATATGTTTGAAAGGTTACTTGAGAGGATATCACTTTCAAACTACAGACACAGCTTTATCCTTAAAGGTGGTATGCTTATTGCAACAATGGTAGGTCTTGATACACGCTCTACAATGGATATGGATGCGACCATTAAAGGAATACCGGTAACGCATGAATCAATAAGGTTAATGTTTGATGAGATATGTTCAATTTCGATTAACGATAGTGTTGAAATGAGCGTCAGGGAAATAGAGGATATTCATGATGAAGCTGAATATGCGGGGCTTCGTGTTACTTTGGATATTTATTTTGATAGAGTAAATCAAACACTGAAAGTAGACATCACAACCGGAGATAAAATTACACCGAAAGAGATAAGTTATAGTTTCAAGCTTATGCTTGAACCTCGGAGTATTGAGGTGCTTGCGTATAACCTTGAAACGGTAATAGCAGAAAAGATGGAAACAATAATATCCAGGAGTACGGTGAATACTCGCATGAGAGACTTTTATGATATCTATATACTTTCAGAGGTACAAGCTGAGAATATAAACATTGGTTTGTTATCAGATGCAATTATTGCGACAACAAATAGGCGTGGAACGACAGATTTATTAACAAGGGCAGATATAATATTATTTAATATTGAAGACAGTAACATTATGCAGAATTTGTGGATAAGATATCAGGAAAAATATGACTATGCAGTTGGGGTATCTTGGCAAGATGTTATGTCAGCGATAAAAG
>JAKPKE010000012.1 GCA_029553855.1 Bacillota bacterium
CATAATGCAAAATGAGCCTTATGTTGAAGCAGGCTATAAAGCTTCCGACAATATTGACGTAGATATAACCGACAGGGTAATTGTTGAAGGAAGCGTTAATTCTGAATCAATTGGAACCTATTTTATAAAATATAAGGTTTCCGATACAGTAGGTAATATTGCTGAGGAAATCAGGACCGTGAGAGTAATAGGATCTGATGAGCTGGTGCTTTTGATAAACGGCAGGGTGGCAGAGGGTACCATGATGGTTTTGGATGCTAGGAGTGTTATAGTAGATGCTCTTGGAAATGAAGGAGACTGCTTGATTAAATGGGGAGAAGGCAGGAGGACTTTGGCCTGGTTTAAGGGAAATGGGAATACCGTTTCCGCTGGTTCCAATGTATGGCTGGAGGCAGGCAGATGGTATACCTTCTTTGTACAGGACAGAGAGAGGAAAACAAAGAGTGTTTCTGTATATATCAATGAATAGAGGGGGAGGGATAATGAGAAGGAGATTAAAGGCCCTATCCATGCTTGTGATTTGGACTTTGAGTATTTTCAGCGGATTTGCCCTGGAGGTTGCCGGAGCTGCAGCGCCTGAGGTGTTTTCAATAAAGAACGATACAATTGAGATGTTAATCAACGGGAAAGACGGCAGATATGCGATAAAAACAGTGGAAGGATCTCCTAACCGGCCTCAAGACGACAACAAATCTCTGCTCTACTTGAAGGAAATCCCCGAAACCACCTTTACTACATTCAGGATAGAGGGGAAGGATTATATATACGGCAATTCATATAGCGGGATAACGATGGAGGGCGGCTTTACAAACTCTCCAAAGACAGAAGGAATGGCTAATATTTCGACCTGGAGGGCAGAGGGCATCGAAATAACTCAGAAACTGGAAATGACTGATAATGTCAGCAGCAGCGATATCGGCAACGTTAAGATAAGCTACCTTATCATTAATAAAGGAACAAGCAGCAAGTCAATAGGAACGAGAGTCCTTTTGGATACTATGCTGGGAGAAAACGATGGTGCTAAAGTATCCCTGGATGGGAAGTCGGACATTACCTTCGAAACAGAAGTATCCGGGGAAGATATTCCGGTATATTGGAGGACTGTTGATTCTGCAGAAAACCCAAAGGTTGTTTCCTACGGATTTCTTAAGGGTTGGGGCAATACCGAGCCGGACAGGATGATCATTGCACATTGGAGTGCATTATCCTTAACGAAATGGGATTATTCAATTAATCCTGACAGAAATATCGGCTCTTCACTGAATGATTATAAAAGTGCCGACTCGGCTGCGGCTCTTTATTGGGAACCAAAGACACTGGAGCCGGGAGAGACGATGCAGGTAGAGACATACTACGGCTTGGGAAATATTAACAACAGTGACGGAAGCACTTTTAATCTGACTGTATTGGCTCCTTCCAAGCTGACTATAGAAGGGGAGAAATATAAGGAAAATCCCTTTGAAATAATAATGGAGCTGGACAACAGCCTTTCAAATTCAACTCAGCTGGCAGGGGTAACTGCAGAACTGGTTTTGCCGGTCGGACTGGAGTTTGCGGAAGAAGAAAACAGCAAATACTTCTACAGGATAAACGTTAACGGAAAGGAAACAGTCAAATGGAGGGTAAAGGCTGCAAACAGCCAAAGGCTTAGGGTGCTTCAATACATGATACGGATTACATGTATGGGCAGTGAACTGAAAACAATAAGGAAGTTTATTATCATACCGGGATTTGAGAATAATGATTTTGAGATCGGATATACCGATATAGTTCCGCGAAATCTTTATTATGAGGATGAAAATAATGTCATTCAGCTGGTAGGTCATGGATTTGACACTCTTAAGGATAAAAGCGGATATGAAATCGGCTTCATAGACAGAAAGGGAAGTATTGTTCATTATTTTGCCCAGGGGGATATTAGAATAGTAGATGATAACCAGATACGTATAAGAGTTCCAAAAGGTTTGGATATCGGAACATACAGAGTATTCATCAATCATAGGGAAGATATGCTGGATTATACCTTGCCCCAGGAAATAATTCTGACTTCGGACATAAGGTATAAATCAAGGAACTACGGGATAATGGCAATAAAGGAAGAGAATGCGGGGGTACAAAGTGTAAAGCTGTATGAGAATGAATCCCAGCTTACTGCGGCAGAAAAAAGCAAAGCAAAATTAGTTATCAGGGGAAAGATAAGAAGCATTTCGGGGGATAACTATGAAATCTACGGTGATACCATAGCAATTAATAACGACATTTATTACAAGGGCTATGGAGATAATGTGCTGTCCGTGTACAAGAGCGGAGGAAGCTTTGCGGTAAAGGGAAACGGAGAGCTATACATGCAGTCGGCTCTGATGGGAAGCAGCATGGAAATTACTTTGAAGAAGGGGTATTTTCATATTGATTCGGCAACTGCCGCAATTCTGGACCAGGAGGGCGAATTCAACGACATCACTAAAATAAATGTAGGTTGCTTTCCCATACTTGTAAAGAAGATAAAAATACTGAACAGCGGGGAAGTCAAGATAGACGGATTGCTTCAGCTTGACAACAAGTATTTCAGCTTTCTGACCAGCATTGGCACAGGATCCGTAAAATCGGACTTGAAGGATTTGAGCCTGACCAATAAAAAAATTGATATTGATGCGGAAATTCAAATACCATTTCCCCGATGGAAGCTGGGGGGCTTTCAGTCTCAGGATTATGCGAAAAAATCCATGACAGAGATTACATTTTTTATCAACACTATTAAGGGAGCATACGGCTTCGAGACAAAGGCTGAAAACCTGCAGCTAAAGCTATTGGATATAAATGCAAAAATGGGCTTTGACAAGAATCTGTATCCCGATTATTTTGAGTTCAGCAATAATTATGGGAAGCTGCCAAGGCCGATCGGCAGCACGGGACTTGGTTTTGAAAGCATTGGCGGCGGCATATATGGATTGAAGTCCATGATGGATTCGCTGAGGTACGGTATTTTACCAACCGGCTCAAGTATTGCAGTCAGGGCGAATATTATTGATTTGCTGACTGCCAACCTTAGAATCAAGGGATACACCCTGGTAGGGCTGAGGGATATTGAGGCAATACTTAGCTGCAGTGGCCTTGATTTTAATGGGAAGGGATTTGTATATTTTATACCTGTTGGAGATTTTGCAGGTCACTTTGATTTCAGTGGCGGTTATATGCAGGCAAATCTTGATATACTTAAGATAATTATTGCGGATGCATATTTTGGTATATGCAGTCATGAAATCAAAGGTTCCATAAGAGCAAAGGTTATTGTACCCAATGATGTCTGGTTCATTGGAGGGAAAGAGATTGCAGGCTTCGGAGCCGAATTGTCCACAAGTAAAGTTGAAGGCAGCATCACATTCCTGGGGGTCGGAGTCGGTATAAAATATTCATGGCAAGACCATGACGTTGATTTTAATGTAGGATCTAAGTCAGGTATTGACAGTAAAGGGATTTATACGGTCAGAACGAAGGATGCCCGGGGCAGGGATGTGACAGTTGTATACGGTACAAATATTGAAAGGCTGAAGCAAATAGAGCCTTCCTATCCTTCCTATAATGTGTGTTATGTCGGCAGAACGGGTAAAACACTTGCCCTAAGAGCCTTTGACCATAATTATAATGTAATCATTGACGGAAGCTATGAATCGGCAATAATAGAAATGAAGTATACTTCTTCCGACACCCCGGAGATAAAGGTGATCAAGCCTGACGGTAAAACTGAATATGAATTGGAAGATGGTGTAAATTTCAGGAACCAGATTATTCCAGCGGATGTATCTGCTTCGGGATATGAAGAAAAGTATTTGTTCGTAACCATTCCTTCTCCTACCGAAGGGACATGGAAAATCGAATCCAATCGGGTACTGAATGTGACACCATGCAGAGTAAAGGTTCCCGCTGCTTTTGAATCGATTTCTGCGGGACAAAGTGAAGGTAAAATCAGAATAGATTGGGAGCTTAACGAAACCTCCGACAGCAAAATATCATTGTATCTTGTAAAAGAAGACAGCCCATCGGCTATGACAGAGCTTGCAAAGGACTTGTCCGGAGAATCGGGAACCTATGAATGCGATATACCCGTAGGTGTAACAACGGGAATGTATAAAGTAAGAGGAGAGGTAAGAAGATCAGGTATTGATGCGGATGATACATTTTCCTATGATGAGATGAGTACAGCAGTGTTTGAGATAATTGATGCCGAGGCACCGGCAGCTCCAACAGGTTTTACGGTGAAGACGGCAGGTAACGGCATGATGAAAGCGGAATGGACAGATGTTGAGGGTGCAGATGAATATCGTATTTATCCCGTGGATGACAGCGGAAAGATAGATAAGACGGTAAAAGCTATGGTAAGCGTGGAAGGGACCGAATCCAATACGATGTTCGGCGGGACTCAGATAAGTCCCAAAAAGTTAGAGGATGATGGGACTCAAATAAGTCCCGAAAAGCTAAAGTATGGCTGGATTCCAGGCAAAGCTTACAAATTCGCATTATATGCAGTTAAGACAACAGGGGAAGAAGGTTCTGAGATAGAGCATATAAGCAAGCCCGCATATTCAGTAGAAGTAAATCTGCCGGTACCGGAGCCTCCTGAGTTTAATGTAAGCTTCTCTTCCGAATACGGAAATATAAACCTGGAAAGAGACGAGTATGATAATGATATAAGATATACCAATTCCGATACTGTTATTTGCAGCTATCAGTC
>JAKPKE010000015.1 GCA_029553855.1 Bacillota bacterium
GCATAGTATATCAGGGCACACTTTATGAATTTTGGCAACAGGTCTCTGCGCAGGCTTTGTTGAAAAGTACGTAAAGCCGGCATGGACGCCGGCTTAGGTGCCACGGGTCAAGGATGGCCCATTGGCGCCGTTAGTACTTTGCCAAAGGCGAGCAGTAGCCCTGTCAAAATCATAACCCGTGTGCATCGATATACTATGTAATTCTCCCCAAGGGAATCAACAAACTTGAGGGCTATTATGTCGCATCATTCTTAATCTGCGTACTTATGAAATACTTTACTCTGCAGAATTTATGTTATAATAGTTAGGGGGTTAAATTACTTTATAATATACATCCTGAGGGGAGGAAATACAATGGATAACAACAAGAAAGTCAGACTTACACAAATGACCAAAAGCTCCGGCTGAGCCGCCAAAATAGGTCCGGAGACCCTGACACAGGTTCTGTGCCAGTTGCCAAAGTTTCATGATGAAAATTTGATAGTGGGTGTAGATACCTTCGATGATGCTGCGGTATATAGAATAGATAAGGACAAGGCCGTAATTCTGACCATAGATTTCTTTACCCCCGTCGTAGACGATCCCTATGCCTTTGGGCAGATTGCAGCGGCAAATTCGTTGAGCGATGTATATGCCATGGGGGGCAGGCCCGTAGCGGCAATGAATATAGTATGCTTTCCGACCTGCCTGCCAGTAGATATTCTAAAGGAGATTTTAAAGGGTGGGGCAGACAAAGTTGCAGAAGCGGGAGCTATAGTTGCCGGAGGACATTCCGTAAAAGATGATGAACCTAAATTCGGCCTTTCCGTAATGGGAATGGTGCATCCCGGGAAGATTACTTCTAATTCGGGAGCAAAGCCTGGGGATATGCTGGTAATTACAAAGCCTCTTGGCATAGGAATATTAAATACTGCAATAAAAGCTGATCTCACTGATGAGAGTGTAATCAAAAAAGCAGTGGAAATCATGTCATATCTAAATAAGGATGCCTGCGAATCAATGATAAAGGCAGGGGTAAACGGCTGTACAGACGTAACCGGCTTCGGCTTTTTAGGCCATGCATATGAAATGGCCGAGGCGAGTAATGTCTCCCTGGAAATATGGTCCGACTATCTTCCCATAATTCAAGAAAGCCTTGGTTATGCAAAAATGGGAATAATTCCGGAAGGCGCATATAACAACGAAGGGTATCTAAAGGGACATATTAGTTTCTCCAAGAGTATAAGGCAGGAAATAAGGAGTATAATGTATGACCCGCAAACTTCGGGAGGACTTTTGATATCAGTACCCGAAGAAAATTCAGAAAAGTTGATGGAAGAACTAAAGATAAGGAACAAGACTGATTTTAACATTATTGGGAAGGTGAAACCCAAGGGCGAATATACAATAGAAGTGATTTAGACACGAGATTCCAGATACGAGATTCGAGTATAAGGGTAAGGCTCCGGAGTTATCGTAAAATAAGCAACGCGAAGCAATTCATTGGATTTAGTGTTACATATACTGGCAAGGAATACCCAGGATTACTCGCATCTCGTGCCTATAGTGGAGGTAGAGTATGAAGGATAAAAATAATTTACTGAGCAATATACCTTCTGTTGACGAGTTAATGAGGGAGAAGGATATTGAAAGGCTTACCTCGGCATATCATAGAGCTGCAGTGGTAGAAGGAATAAGAGAATACCTGAAGGATTATAGAAGGCTGCTGTTATCTCTTGAAGAGGAAGAGAATCCGGCTGAGATATCAAGCCCTGATATGATAAAGGGGATAATTGAAAAAGTAAATGACATGATGAGAAATAATCTGGTCAATGTTGTCAATGCAACGGGGGTTGTGCTCCACACAAACCTTGGAAGGTCCCCGCTTGCAGAATCGGCTATGAATGCAATATTGGACATTGCTCCCAGGTATTCAAATCTGGAAATGGATCTGGAGTCCGGCGACAGAGGTTCAAGATATTCCCATGTTGAAGAGTTGATATGCAGGCTTACCGGAGCACAGGCTGCAATGGTGGTAAATAATAATGCGGCTGCAGTTATGCTTGTACTTAGTACTATGGCAAAAGGCAGGGAAGTAGTGGTATCCAGAGGACAGCTTGTCGAAATAGGGGGATCTTTCAGGGTGCCTGATGTAATGGAGCAAAGTGGTGTCACTTTGGTTGAAATAGGAACTACCAATAAAACCCATGTTTCCGACTATGAAAAGGCCGTCAATGAGAACACTGCTGCATTTATGAAAGTACATACCAGCAATTATAGGATACTTGGCTTTACAAGCCAGGTGGAATCGGAGGACATGGTTGCGCTGGGAAGAAGGCTGGGGCTTCCGGTAATAGAAGATCTGGGAAGCGGTATGTTAATGGATTTGACCGAATTCGGTCTTCCTTACGAGCCTACCGTACAGAAGGCAATAAAGGCGGGCATGGATGTGGTAACCTTCAGCGGGGATAAAATGCTTGGGGGGCCTCAGGCCGGAATAATTGCAGGCAGCAGGAAATATATAGACAGTATGAAGAAGAATCCCCTGACAAGGGCTGTAAGAATTGATAAGCTTACACTGGCAGCTCTCGAAGGAACACTCAGGCTTTATTCGGACAGGGAGCTTGCATTGGCGCAAATTCCGGTACTCAGAATGCTGACATTCAATATGGAGGAGTTGGGCAAGCGGGCTAAACGCCTTTCTTTGAGGCTGAGAAAAACTCTTGGAACTATGGCTGATGTAAATATTGCAGACGAATTTTCCGAAGTCGGCGGAGGTTCGATGCCTTTGCATAAAATGCCTACCAAAGCCGTCTTGATAAAACCCGATAGTGTATCGTTGACGGAACTGGAGGAGATGCTTAGAAAATATAAAACTCCGGTGATAGCAAGGATAAGCAGGGATAGGCTTATACTTGATGTAAGAACAATTATGGATGATGAGTATGAAACCGTGGAAGGCGCACTTCAGTGGGCATTTTCAGCACTTTCAAAATCCAGTGCAGCGGGAGGTAGTGGTAAGGCTTGAAAAACGTTATTATCGGAACAGCCGGACATATAGATCACGGCAAAACAACCCTGATAAGGGCTTTGACCGGAAGGGACACCGATAGGCTCAAGGAAGAAAAAACAAGAGGAATATCTATTGAACTGGGCTTTACTTATTTTGATCTTCCAAGCGGGAGAAGGGCCGGTATAATAGATGTTCCTGGGCATGAGAAGTTTATCAAGAACATGCTTGCCGGAGCAGGAGGGATTGATGTAGTTGTACTTGTTATAGCTGCTGACGAAGGTGTAATGCCTCAGACCCGGGAGCATCTCAATATACTTTCATTGCTCAAGGTAAAAAAGGGAATTATAGCTCTTACCAAAAAAGACATGGTAGATCAGGAATGGCTTGAAATGATAATTGAACAAATTAAAGAAGAAACAGCAGATTCATTTATTGAAGGGGCAAAAATTATACCGGTGTCCTCAGTTACCGGAGAGGGAATTAAGGAGCTTATTGAGGATATAGACTCAGTAACTGAAATTGTGGAAGAGAAGGACAATAATGGAGTATTTAGGCTTCCCGTGGACAGAGCCTTCACTATAACGGGTTTTGGTACTGTTGTGACGGGAACGCTTATTTCGGGCACTATAAGCGAGGGGGACAGGGTGGAAATATTTCCCCGTAAAACTGAAACAAGGGTACGCTCGATACAGGTACATGATAAAAATGTGAAAACTGCCTATGCAGGACAGCGTGTGGCAATAAATATTGCAAATATAAAGCTTGGAGGTATTCAAAGGGGAGACATATTGGCACAGCCCGGATGTATGGAGCCTTCCATGATGCTTGATGCAAAGCTGGAAATACTGGGCAGCACAGGGAAACCGATCGACAATAGGGACAGATTAAGGTTTTATCATGGAACCTCTGAGATAATGTGCAGGGTAGTGTTGTTGGACAGGGAGGAACTGAAGCCCGGGGATAGTGCCTTTGTACAGCTCAGATTGGAAGAAGATACGGCTTGCATGAAGGGGGACCGATTTGTTATAAGGACATATTCGCCCATGCTGACAATTGGCGGAGGCACAGTATTGGAACCTAATCCCCCTAAGAGGAAGCGCTATAAAAAGGATACAATTGAAGAACTCAAAATAAAGGAGCAGGGTGACCCGACCGAGGTAGTTGAAAGATACCTTATACAAAACAGCGATAAATACCCCGAGAGGAAAACAATAATAAAAGCAGCAGGAAACATTTCCGCAGAAATTTACGAAAAAATAGCGGCAGGACTCCTGGAGAAAAAGCTGATTAAGGTATTTGCTCTGAGCGACGAAACCTATGTATTTCATGTCAGGTATCTGAAAGACATTGAAACCAAGATTGCTGAACTGCTTGAGGCATACCACAAAAGGAATCCCTTGAAAAGCGGGATATCAAAGGAGGAACTGCGGACAAGAGTTTTTGAAGGGATGAAGCCCAGGTTGGCGGATTTGATTTTTGGGTATTTTGAATCGGAAGGAATAATAAGGTTGGAGAGCCAATATGTAGCCAAATTCGATTTTACAGTAAAACTCAACAGGCAGCAGGAGCAGATTAAAGAAGTAATTGAAAGAAGCTACAGGGAAAACAGATTCAATCCGCCTAAGGCTGCCGAACTGGCTGAAACAAATCGCCTGGATAAAAATCAGTGTCAATTGGTGTACAACGCTTTGATTGACATGGGCGAGCTTGTGAAGCTGGATGAGGATATTGCCATTTCAAAAGCAGCATATGATGAGGCGATAGAGCTGCTAAGAAAATACATAGGGGAGAAAGGTTCCATACAGCTGGGGCAGTTCAGAGACCTTCTCGGTACAAGCAGAAAATACGCAATGGCTCTTTTGGATTATTTTGACCAGAACAGGATTACAAAGCGTGTAGGGGACAACAGAATGCTTCTTTAATTTTATCTTATTCAGCGAAAACTGATTTATTATTCACAATACCCGCCCAATAATAATATACTGGTATAAATAATTTGTTTGGGGGGTTAGCTCATGTGTCCGTATATCTGTCCGTACTGGGAGAGAACAATGCCTGATTATGATTATTATAATGAACCTTCGATGGGGAGCAGGCAAAAGAAGTTTACCAGGGAAGAAGCTTTGAAAATAGGAAAAGCTATTGGTATTGATTTTAATAAAATTGATCTTGAGCAGTTCAGAAAAGGCCTTGAGGTGGAGCTGGAGCATGGCACCAGGTTTCCTCAGGCTAATGTTACAGGCGATAATCCTATACTTACAGGCAAAATTGCATATGCTCACCTGCTGGAATTTCCTGACTACTATACGAGGCTTGCCAAGCTTGAAAAGGAAGCAAAAGCTTATTGGGGAATATTGTAACATTCAATGTTCTTTTTGTTTTTCATATATGTTTTACGGATAGAAATGTTATGGTTTGCAAAAAATAAATTTTAAGATACAAATTTTTATGAGGAGGGCTAATATGCGCGAAGGGTTGATATCGACATTGGTTGGAAGTTCCGTGCTGGCAGCAGGGACAATGATTAAAGGGATGGATTTGGAAAGGCGGGGAATGCGCAAGGGAGATATGCTCCCTATAATCGGAGCAGGGTTGGTAGGCTTTGGCCTTGCACATGTCATTCTGGGAACAAAGGATCTTGCAAAGAAATAAAATTAGGTTTCTAAACAAAAAAGCGGCAAGCCGCTTTTTTTTTCATAATATGAATAATTACAATATTGGCGGGAGTATGTGGGAATCGAACCCACCCATGAGGCTACTAACCCCAAACACTGGTTTTGAAGACCAGAGGGCACACCAGCACCCATCTACCCCCATATCTACTGACTGTTACAATAAGGTTTATTTGCTTTATACACTTAAAAATGATATCATAATCTCTTTTGAAAAGCAATGGAGGTTAAAAGCAAAAAACTATAAAACCGAAACATCTATGCTCAAGGAAAGTCATACTATTTTGCATAGAGTTTCGGTTTGTTTCTATCAATGGCGAAATCTTTCCGGGGATTGGGCAATTTCTTGTTTCATTTGCTCAATTATCCTTCTTACCATTTCCCCGCCAACTTTACCGCATTGTCTGGCTGAAAGGTTGCCCTTATAGTTGTCGGTAAAATTTATTCCAAATTCTGAAGCTACGGATTTTTTCAGGTTATTCATTGCTCCTTCGGCTTCAGGTACGAGAATTCTTGAGCTTCGCTTCCCCGTTCTTTTTCCCTGTATTGTCTTATATGTTGTTTCAGTATTTTTCAGCACCATAAAACACCGCCTTTTTTTATTAGTATTCTATGGATTATGTAATTGCATGAGTTGAAAATTCAGGATAAGTATTAAGAAAAATGAAAAATGCATTAAAATTCATAAGTACCTAAAATCAGCCTGTAAATTGTGTAATAAAGTTTTATTACAGAAATAAATATATCATAGATATGACGTAAAGCATGGATATTATTACAAAATTAGTCAACGCATCAACCCTATGCTGTATAATTTAGTTTTTTATGGCGTGCCGGTTTTACCCCATAGCGGCGAAGTCTAAGGTTTGCAAATATTATTGGGGCTGTTTGAAGTGGTGGTGATAGGAGATGGACGATAATAAAAAGGATGAATATTTATTTAGGAAAATATGCGCTCTGAATGATATGCTGACAGATCTTGTAAGCTCATATAGGCTGTCCGTAGGAGCCGCAGAAGAATTCAACAGGGTCGCCCTTGCCCATCGCAAGGATATTGAAGATGCAGTAGACCGGGCCGACGATTTTGGGCATTTGGCTGACGAGGTGCGCAAAAAGCTTAAAAAGTGCATCAGAATATATTTTGCCGGGCTTGATTATAAACTGGAACATATAGAAGAAATTTGCGAAAAAGCTGAAGCAAGTGAAAAGCTATGCTATAGGCTTAATAAATTCTCAGAGGAAAAAAAAGACTTCGATTGAAGTCTCTTTCATTTCATAAGCATTTCTTCAGCAGCTTTTATAAAATCATCGAGGCCTTCTGTTCTGCCTCCTCCTTGGGCTGCCCTTGAATTTCCGCCGCCTTTTCCGTCAATTATATGGATTGCTGCTTTAAATATTGAATCCATATCTATACTCACATCCTCGGAACGGGAGAATATGGCCTGGGCGCTTTCATTTCTGCATGCCAGCAAGGCTACGGTATTCGGTACTTGTGTCAGATATTGGGCAAGGAGTTTTACGTCATTTATATTTCTGTTATCGAAAATTCTGCTTACCAGCCTTATGCCGCCGTCTGCGGGATATTTTTCTATTATATTTTCAGCTTCAAGCTTTATCAGCTCCCGGGCAGATAATAAAAGCCGCTTTTCAGTGTTCTTGAAATCATTCAGCATTTTATTTACGGCTTCTTCAATATTGATATCTTTGACCGAAAGCTTCTCTCCAAGGGTTCTGATTATGGAATTATACAGCCTGTAATCCCCTAAGGCTCTGCCGCCGCATACAAATGTAAATCTGATACCCCCTTTGCACTTTTCCCAGTTTTTTATCTTTATCATTCCCACTTCTCCGGTTGCTTTTACATGAGTGCCGCCGCAAGGGGAACAGTCGACATCCTTTATATTAATTATCCTGATGTTTTCGGTTACTTTCGGCATTTTTCTTAAGGGCAGGTTCGGGAGCTCTTCGCCGGATACTACTCTGACCGTTATCGGCAGATTTCTATAAATGATAGCATTTGCCTTATTTTCAAGGTACTCTGCATCATTAACACTGAAACTGACTATATTAATTTCTATGCTTGAAATATCCTTGCCCATATGGAAGCTGTCGGTGCTGCCGCCAAACAACTCCTCAAAACAAGCAGATAAAATATGCTGGCCGGTATGCTGCTGCATAAGATCAAAGCGCCGTGCCCAATCAATTGACCCTTTTATTGTTTTTACTCCAAAATGTTTGTCAACAATATGAAGAATTTCCCCATCTTTTTCTATAACCTTCAATACCGTTGTATCATCCAAACACCCTGAATCAGATGGCTGCCCTCCTCCTTCAGGGTAAAAAGCCGTGCGGTCCAGAACGACTCCGTATTTGCCCTCATAGGGCAAAACCTCTAAAACCTCAGCTTCAAATTGCTTCAGGTAAGGATCATTATCAAATAAACGTTCGGTTCTCATACGTATCTCCTCAAATAATTAACTATAGTATCAGGCCTCAGTATTCTAAGAAAGAGCTTCAGGGCTTTGCTCATTTTCAGATTTCGTGCATGGAGTTTGAATATCTATTTCAGTCTATCATTATATATTATAGTATTCAATATTTACCCATGGTACTATTACTAAACTATCACTAAAGCAAAGTAATAAATATTTTACTCACACATATTATTTATTAGAATCAGGAGGGAGGGATATGATATGAGAATAAACGAAACAACGGTGATACCGATTATTATTGCTATAGTTGAATTAATAAAGGGTATCGGATTGCCCAGGAAATTTTCAGCAGTTGCAGCTGTGATAGCCGGTGCCCTTATTGGTATTTTCTTTTTAGAGCCCCAGAGCTTCAAGTTAGGGATATTCAAAGGCATCATATACGGACTTACGGCTTCGGGACTTTACTCAGGTACAAAAAATGTATTTGAACAGGTAAGAACAAGGAGATTTAGGAATAATAAGTGAGAAAGCCAGTTATTACATAATAATATGATAATTACAAGAGTTTAAATAATTGAAGTATATAATTATTCTTCTGAGGTTAAATTAAACTCAGGAGGTGAACTGCATGAGCAATGCTACGCAAAATAATGATCAACAAAGGAGATCGACAGGTACTGGATTAATCGGTTTTATAATAAGGTTTGCAGTTGCTGCAATAGTACTAATGGTTACAGCACGTTTTGTTCCGGGCTTCAGGATAGGAGGAGGCTTTGTGACAGCACTTATTGCTGCCTTGGTAATAGCAGCGGTACATTATCTTATTGAAAAACTGTTCAACTTTGATGCATCTCCATTTGGCAGGGGTATCTCGGGCTTTCTTGTGTCAGCGGCAGTGATATATTTTGCACAGTTTTTTGTATCAGGCATGGAGGTAAGCTTATTGGGGGCAGTAATAGGAGCCCTGATAATAGGCCTGATTGACATGGTGTTGCCTACAAGGGTTATATAGGACTGGAAAATAGCTGCGATAAGCAGCTATTTTTAGTTTGCACATATTTTGTTATAATTGTAATTTCATGGGAGGAAAATAAAGGAATTTGTAGAACTACTATATATTCTAAAATATAACTTGGATGTGGAATTATGGCAGAAATCATCCGGAGCTATGAAATGACCTTCTTCGCCCTTTCCTTTTTTTTCGGTATATTGTATGCAAGTATTATTTTGCCGGGCATATCGGTAATGCTGTTTTTTCTCTTATTGGCTGCGGTGCTTGTTTTTTTGAACAGAAGAAATGAAACAAATTTCAAAGCAGCAATCATACTTATGATTTTTATTTTTGGGATCCTTGATTATTGTCTGATTTTCAGTATCGGCAGCAAGCTTGACGCATTTGACGGAAAGATCGCAGACTATGAATGCCTGATTATTGATAATCCTGTAGAAAAAGGGGATTATATGCAGTATACAGCTAAATGCCTGTCTGTTGCATATGATGGCAACCGTTATAGTTTTAATAAAAAGGTTTTCCTAAGAATTAACAAAGAGACTAAATTCAAATTCGGAGATAAAATATCATTTAAAGGTGAATGCTCAGAAATAACAGGGAAAAGAAACCCCGGAGATTTTGACTATAAGCTGTATTATAGCAACAAGGGGATAAAAAAGGTTATAAAGGTCGATAACGCAGTATTACTAAGGGACAACAGCGCAGGGGCCTTTAATAAAATGATGTATTTGTCCAAAGAGAAGGTCAGAAATTCTATCACTGAAGCCTTACCGGAAGAGGAAGCTGCAATACTTGTCGGTATAATAACGGGGGATAAAGCTGATATCGATGAAGATATGAGAGATGCCTATATGAGAGCGGGGCTTTCTCACATACTCTCGGTTTCGGGGCTCCATGTCGGTTTTCTCATGCTGTTGCTTACTTATGTATTGACGCCCTTCAGGCTTGGACAGAGGCTTCAGGGATTCATCATATTATTGGCCGTAACGTACTATGTCCTATTGATAGGTGCTCCGCTGCCCTCCGTAAGGGCGCTTATAATGCTGGCAGTCCTGATGGCAGGCAAGGCAGCCGGGCGGAAATATGACCTTCCGGCATCGATATCCTTTGCCGGAATGGTGATGCTTGTATTTAAACCCTTGGCGGTACATGATCCGGGATTTATGATATCCTTTGGTGCAATGTATAGTATTGCAATTATTTATACACCCTTCTACGAGAAGCTTAAGAGCATTCCTTCGGTTATCAGAAGTGCCGGTGCCTTGTCCCTGTCCGTATGGTTAGGGCTCTCTCCCATTTTAGCTTATTATTTCAATTATGTTTCCATTATCAGCATCATAGCTAATATTATTATGGTGCCTTTGTCTTTAATAATAACAATGGCGGGTTTTGCCGGAGTATTCGCCGGAATAGTATCCAATACTTTGGCGTTATACATATTTTCTGTGGATTATTACCTTATAGGTCTCCTTAACTTCATAATCCGGAAGGTTTCCGCACTTCCCGCCGCCGGTTTCAACATCCCAACGCTTCCGCTCTATTTATATGTTTTATATTATGCGGGAATAGGTTTATTGATTGCATTTTTCAAATTCAACTTTTTCAGTGTATATGCAAAAAGGTTTGCATTGGCATATATGCTTGCCGCAGCTATTGCGCTTTCGGTATACAATCTGCCGGCAAAAGAGTTGAAAATGGTTTTTTTTGATGTCGGTCAAGGGGACAGCTGCTGCATCATAACTCCAAAGAAAAAGGCTGTGCTAATAGACGGGGGCGGTTCTCCGCACCATGGTGATTACTATTATGATGTAGGGGGCAAAATAACGCTTCCTGCGCTGCTGCACCAGGGAATATGGAGAATAGATACCGTAATTTTATCCCATTTGCACGATGATCATATAGAAGGTTTATTAAAGGTAATGGAGGTATATAGGGTAAAAAACCTTATTTTGCCTGGGGTTTCCGGCAGCTCTGATAATATTTCCAAGTACAGCGGCGCATTATTGGATATGTGCCGCCGAAAAGGGGTAAAAATCTGCAAGCTCGGGGGCGGAGATTACATAGATCTGGGAAGCGGGGTCAGAATGGATTTTTTGCTTCCCGGGGAAGAATCCAAATCGGATGAAAATGAAAACTCATTGGTAGGCATGCTGGAGTATGGAGATTTTTGCGCCCTGTTTACCGGAGACATAGGGAAGGACACAGAGTCGACACTGACAAAAGGGGTTCTAAAGTCCGATGTGCTTAAGGTGCCTCACCACGGCAGCGGGCGGTCCTCTTCCGAAGAATTTCTTAAAGCAGTTCAGCCGAAGGTCAGTATTATATCAGTAGGCAAAAACAACTACGGACACCCCTCTCCGGATACACTGAAAAGGTTGGGTGCCAGCGGCAGCCTCGTATACAGTACCGATAAAAACGGAGCAGTAATAGTGACCACAGACGGAAAGAGCATGAAGGTAAGGACGGTCAGACAATAAATTTTCGTTGCATGGAGTATTTTGTATTTCTGCCGGGTATGGTTAAGCGATTAAAGATAAAGTATGACTTTTTATAGTGTTAAATTCCCATTACAAGACATGCCCCGGGTTTGA
>JAKPKE010000282.1 GCA_029553855.1 Bacillota bacterium
TGATTGAAGATGTTAAAAGAGCTATAGTTGATTATTTAAATAAAGAATTTGGAGAGGATCATGCTTATGAAGACTTTAATACACTTTTCCCAGATGAAGGACATATTGGGCTTGCCTATACAACCACTGAAGATGGCAACCATGAAATACAGTATGAAATAAGCCTTAAAGATTATTCCTGGACACAATATGTAGATAATAAGGAAGTATCCAATAGGTCTTATCTTGAAGATGAAGATGGCGAGGCAGTAAATAAGGAGCAAGCCCTTGAAGGCTTTCTTTTAGACCTTAAATATGGGGAATTTGATGACTATGTAAGGGTTGATGAAAATGATTTAAGAGAAAAATTAGGACTTGAAATAGATGATGATGGAAATTATTATGATCCCCTTGAAAAGGATATGGATAATGATGGTATTCCAGATAGGTATGACAGTGATTTTAGGAGTAGTAACTATTTTGAATCTACCTATGATGTAGATGGTCTTAAAAAAGATGATAAGGAGTCTACACTTGGAAAACTTGAAAAGTATAAGACGAAGATTAGGGAGGAACTTAGTCTATCTCAGGAAGATATAGACAAGGAAAAGGATAAGGGTGCAAGATAATATAATACTTTATTTTTGGTAAATTCTACGAATTTATTAGAAATAAAGTCCACAGGGGTTATTAGGGGGTGTAGCCCCCTGATGCCCTGAAATAAACTCTGAGGAAACTCGGAGTTTTTCCTATTTTTAAAAACCATAAATGCATTGTAAAAAGAATTATAAATGAAAACCGTAAGGAGGAATATTATGTTTAATGAAAGAAATAGGCTATTGGGGTATTTTGGCCTTAATAGCTATGATGAAATAATGACCTATATTAAGGAAAATCCAGGGGATGAAAAGGTTAAGGAGATAAAGGAATTATTTAAAACCTATTCTACAGACCTTGATAGGGAGGTGGATAGGTGTTTATGGTAATTTAAAATTAGGTCAGATGGCTCATTGAAAACCAGGTCACTTCCAATAAAACATGGTATCCTTTTGGTAACAGCTGAAAGGAGGCCTGAAAGGAAGTGGTGACATTGACACAAAAGCAAAAAATCATACTCAAACACATTGACGGTATGAGTAACAGGAGCATTGCCAAAGAACTACATATGAGCAAGGATACGGTGAATAAATATGTGACTGAGTATGAAAAGCAAAAGGCTGAGCTTTTGCTTATGAAACCGGAAGCGGATACTGAAGAACTGATACAAGCAATTGTTGAGAAGCCAAAGTACAATTCCGACAACCGGGAGCCAAAGAGGGTCACTCCAGACATGATTAAAGCCATTGAGGAATGTTTAGAATTAAATGAATGGCGGAGAGTAAACGGGATGTCAAAACAACAGATGAAAAAAATTGATATCCATACATACCTGGTGGATAAGAAGAAATTCAACATCAGTTATTCAACTGTAAAGCGGTTAGTAAGATCCATAGAGGACAAGCACAAGGAGGCATTCATACGACAGGAATATGAACATGGTGATATATGTGAGTTTGACTGGGGAACGGTTAAGCTGGATATAGGAGAAACCGGTTATGATACCTATCAGATGGCAGTATTTACTCCGGCTAAAAGCGGCTACCGTTATTCTATGCTCTTCAAAGCTCAAGATACACCTGCCTTCCAACAGTCCCATGCAGAATTCTTTGATTACTGCAAAGGTAATTTTAAGATGATGGTCTATGATAATATGCGAGTGGCTGTAAAGAAGTTTGTAGGGCTGCATGAGAAAGAACCCACAAAGGCACTGATGGAACTATCTATTTATTACGGGTTTAATTTCCGATTTACAAATATAGCCAGGGGTAATGAAAAAGGCCATGTTGAGCGAAGCGTGGAATATGTAAGAAGGCGGGTATTTAGTGAACCGGGTAATGATAAATTTGACACACTTGCAGATGCAAACCGATTTCTTGCCATGGGGTGCACGCGTCTTAACAGCCAGCCTATGTCCAATGGAACTATACCATTGGAAGTATTTGAAGAAGAGCAAAAGCATCTGCTGCCTCGGCTGCCGAAGTTTGAAAGCTGCATATACTCTGAGAACCGGGTGGACAAGTATTCCACCATCATGGTCAGCCAGAACCATTATTCTGTACCAGATACATTAGTGGGTAAGATGGTGAGCGTAAAGACTTTTACAGATAAGATTATTGTCTACTATGATAATAATCTTATTGCTGCACATGAACGGAGCTTTAAACTGCATGACTGGAAGATTGACATCTTCCATTATCTTAGGACCTTACATAAAAAACCAGGTGCCCTGAGAGGAAGCACTGCACTGCTTCAAGCGGACACCCAAATCAAGTATATCTATGAACATTATTATAGCAAAGATGCAAAAACATTTCTACAGGTGTTAGAGATTGTTTACGAAAAAGGCACGGATGTAGTAATGAAAGCCCTAAGGGAACTAGAACTGCTTTCTCCCATGGATATGAGTGCTGATAAAGTGAAGGTGATATGTGAACATAAGCAGGAAAAGAAAAATGGCATAACGGTGTCTTATACGGATTCTCTAACTGAGAAATCCCGAAGTACGCTGTCAGCCTACGACAGGCTCGCAGCACTACAGTCAGGGAAAATTAAGAAGGAGGTCGTATAGGATGAAGGTAAAATTAAATCAAGAGATAAAGGAATACTGCAGTATATTGAAACTGAAAGGAATCCGGGCACATTTTGAGGAGACTATGTCGGAAGCAACTGATTATGAAGAATTTCTCCATCGCCTGCTTACCTTTGAACTGGAGGAGAAGGATAAACGATCCATTGAATGCCGAATCCGCAATTCCCATCTACCATACAAGCAGTATCTGGAAGACATTGAAATCGACTGCTTACCGGAGGATATGCAAAAGAAACTGCCGGAATTGGCGACCTTAAATTTCATCGAAAAAGGAAAAAATATCATCATGAGCGGTAATCCTGGTACAGGAAAGACTATGGTGAGCATTGCATTGGGCTTAAAAGCATGTGTGGCGGGTTACAAGGTATTGTTTACAACGGTTCCTCTTTTGGTCACAACACTTAAGGAATGCAACAGTTCCAAGACACTGCGATATTTTGAAAACCGATTTGAAAAGTACGACCTGGTCATCGCAGATGAATTAGGATACACTTCCTTTGATCGAGAGGGAACTGATCTGCTGTTTAACAACCTCTCTTTGAGGGCAGCAAGGAAATCCACCATCATTACCACAAACCTATCCTTTGAACGTTGGGTGGAGGTTTTCGGGGACCCCACAGTAACAAGTGCCATGATAGATCGGCTTACCTATAAGGCCATCCTGGTGGACATGGAAGGGGATTCCTATCGGCTTCGAGAAACCTTAAGAGAAAACGGGGCATCCTTCAATTTCGAAGATAAGACAGTATTGCGTATACCGGAACATCCGGACGGCGATTCCGGAAACATCCGGACACGAAACCGGAGGTATCCGGACACTTTGCCGGCTAACTTGATTGTAAAATAATTGCTGCATTTGAGCAACTATAATCAGCATTATTTAGATCTGGTCTAGATTCCGCATCTTTCTGGTTGCTATAACCTCTCTCATAGAGAGTTTTGAATCAAGCTCCAGAATATATGAGTTATGGATGATCCTATCCATTATTGCATCAGCTATTGTCGGGTCAGGGAAAAGCTCATACCACTGGCTTTGGGATATCTGTCCGGATAGGATCATAGAACCCCTGTTGTAACGTGATTCTGCAATCTCCAGTATGTCCCGGCTTTCTTCCAGGGTGTATGACTTCAAGCCTATATCATCAAGTATAAGGAGACGGGTGCTTTGAAGTCCTTTCATAAACTTTGAATATTGGCCGTTGGACTTTGCTTCTTGAATTTCCAGAAGCAGCTCCGGGATTCTGAAGTACTTTACAGTATAGCCTTTTCTGCATGCACTATTGCCGAAGGCACAAATCAAGTAGGTTTTTCCGCTGCCGGTCTTTCCGGTAGTGATGATATTCAGTGATTTTTCTATGAAATCACAGCTTGCAAGTTCAAGGATTGACTGCTTATTGATAGTTCTATCGGATAAATAATCTATGTCTTCGATGCAGGCATTTAAGCCAAGGTTAGCATTCCTGAGCAATCGTTTTATCTTGGAGTTCTTCTTGGCCATCCATTCTTTCTCAACCATAAGGCCAAGTCGTTCTTCAAAGCTCAGTTCCAAATATGATGGGTCTGGTTGGCTTAACATCTGAGCCATGGTTTTAAGCTTCATATCTTTGAGTTTCTCGATTGTCTGGTTGTTAAGCATTCAGTCCACCTCCGGCATAGGATTTAACTCCACGCAGATTACTGTTGGGAACTACTTTCTCTCCTTCAGAGGATGCTTCTTTTGAAGCTATTTGCCTGAGTATGATACTGAAGTACTTGTAGTTACAGGTCCTCTTTTCAAGTGCTTCCCTGCTTGCTGCTTCTACAGTTTCTGAGGGATAGTGTGAAGAGAGTCTCATAATGCCCATACAGGCACGATAGGTCTGTACAGGATATTCCCGGCTTTCAAGTATACTTGCAATTAACTGTTTAGTCTGTGGACCGATTTTTTCAGCCCAAGTCAAATATCTTGCGGAGTTCCAGCCTGTAACAGCTTTATGTGATTCCGGCATGTGCTCCGGTAAGGTTATATATCTTTTGTATGTATTAAAGTTTCTTTGATGAGCTGCTATCCTTACACTGTCTACAAATACCTCAATAGTCGAGTTAGTAGCTCGTATAGCAGCAGTTTTGCCGATGTTGGTATAATGAACGCTGTAGTAGAAACCTTCATATTCAACATGGTAGTTGAAAGCTACCTTAACCTCCTTCCAGTCGGCATACTCATAACGAGCAGCCGGTAAAGGCTTGAGTGCCGGTTTATCAATAGCTTCAAAGACAGATAAACGGTTGCCTTCAATCTTCTGGAAGGGTCTGCTGATGAATTTATTAAGTTCAGTTCTTAACGCCTTGTTAATTTCAATGAGGCTGAAAAACTGATGGTTCCTTAATGCAGCAATAATCCGTCTTGAGATATTGCCAACCATGTTTTCATCAGCAGCTTTATCCTTAGGTTTCCCCGGTCTGGCTGGAACCAGAGTTGTTCCATAATGTGCGGCCATTTCGGTATAGCTTTTATTTAGCTGTGGATCTACCAGGTCCGGCATTTTAACAGCAGTTTTTGTATTATCCGGAATCGTAATCCTTGGTACTCCGCCATAGTATTCAAAAGCTCTAACATGAGCGTCAATCCAGTTTGGAAGTTTCATATCCCCATAGGCGTAAGCAAAGGGATATGAAGAAGCAGGAAGGACTGATACGAAAATATATGCTTCCTTTTCCTTACCGGAGGAAGGTTCGATGTAAGGGATTGTGCTGCCCGCCCAATCAACCTGAATCTCTTCTCCTGCTTTATGCTCAATATGCATGGATATCTGATTGGTTTTCTTGAAGTTTCTGTATCGCTCGCAAAACTGAGTATACATTAAGCCATCGGGATTATCTCTTTTATACTCTTCCCACAGAAGCATAAGAGTCACATTTTTCTTTTTCATCTCGTTGAAGATGTGATTTAAATCAGGCTCTATTACTTTGTTACGAGCTTCTGATGGGGGATAAATCAAGGATAATAGTTCCTTATCATTAAGATAGCATGGCCAAGAGATATTTGCATTTTTAGCCCGTTTGAGCACATCATCAACGGTTGATTTCCCACAATTACATGATGCAGCTATATCTCTTAGTGATAATCCAACATCAAACTTTAACCTAAGTATTTCTCTTACTTTAGACATGTCTAGCCTCCTCATTATTTGCCCCCCTTAAAGCTTTATACTTTAAGGGTAGCACTTAATTTGTTAGCTCGACAAGGTGTCCGGATGTTTCCGATACGGTGTCCGGATAATTCCGATATGCTGTCCGGATAATTCCGATATGCTGTCCGGATAATTCCGATATCAGTGTCCGGATGTCGCCGAAATACGCACAGTATAACATAAATATTAAAAACATGTGCCTCTGAATGGATTTTGGAGGCACAATATTAGCAAGAAAGTGACCTAAAATTCGATGGCCTTTTGACCTATTTTTCGGTTGACAAATACACCTGAAGGGTTGTTTTTTATTACGATAGTCCCAAGTATATTATCTTCACCGAAAATATCATCTAATAAGATACTTAACCTTTTCATTTCGACATCATCAATAGTTATACATTTAATACCTGATTGCAGTAATAGCTTTCTGCTTAAATGTAATCTATCTCCAATCAAGCTAAGCCATGAACTATTTTTATAACCATTCTTATAAATAATCTCACTTGCATTCGTATTATACGGCGGATCAATGTACATGCACTGAATCCTTCCCCGATACTTTTCTTGCAGCAGATTCAGAGCTTGAAAATTCTCGCTGTGAATCATCAATCCATTTGTCTTCTCATCTAAATTGTTAATGCTCGCAATAAGCCGCTCTTTAAATTCCTTGCTAAAATGCTTTGTATCTAACACAAGGTTTTTGTTCTGCTTCAAAAACTCTATTGTAAGTGGATTGGAATAGGCTAAGGACATCAAGTCACCATCAATTTTATCAATAGCATAAAGCTCCACCCATTCCAGCCGTTGTCCATCATTTGAAGCGATTTCAGGATAGAAACTCTCGTCAATCTTATCCAGGGTGATACACCAGTTTGTTTCCACCACAAACTTTTTCTTCAGCCAAAGCTTTTTCTGAAATTCCTCTATCTGTGCCAAAAAGTCAATAATAATGCGTCCTACCTTCTTAATGGCCTTCACCTTAGCCAGGTAAGCATTGACTTTCACTTCATTGTCTGTATCCAGATCATCCAAATGCATAATCTCAGACTTTATGTAAAAATCCAGTTCCCTATTCAAGAATCCACGTAAATCCTTATGGATAAAATAATCAAAGGTGTTCTTGGCGACATAAGCCTCCAGGTGCTTTTCCAAAATTGTCCTTGTTTTATTTTTTTCTGTTGGTGCTGGTGCGTTGACAGCCCAAATAAACCGTTTGAAATCGGCATTGCCCGAAACAGCATCCTTTATTTTATCAACAGCGGATTTATTCAGCTTTGAATTATCCTTTAGTTTATTTTTGTCATCCTGCTCTTTTGTGGCAAGACGATATTCTAATCTTATGATAAGCTCATTACCGTTTGCTTCTAAGAAATTCTCATTAAGCAGTATAAATTCACGCTTTTTATCGTCGCTTTCCTTATTGTTGTTTTGCTCGGTGTCAGCATCTACAAGTTTAAAATGTATCGTAAATTTTACTCCTTGCACATCCACCTTAAAAGAATAATCCCTGAAGTTTTCACTGGTTTTAATGTAGTATTGGTCATGATTAGCCCAGTAGAGCTTTACTTCTTCCCCTTCATAAGGAATACCATAAACCCCTTCTTTATAACGGCGTTTACTGATAAAATCTCCCTCGTCATAATAGCGGCTAAAAAAGTTGTAAAGGGCTGAATAAACATCGCTTTCCAGCTCCGTAACTCCCGTTCCAGAATCAAGTAATACTTTATATTCTGCATATTCTTCTCTTAGCTTGCTATCCTCAACCTTTACACCAACACTTTGACATTGCTTCTCAATTTCTTCGATACGCTTTCTAACTTCGCTGTTATCAGTAGCATATTTTGATAATATAGAACTAACTTCACCTGAAAGAGTATTTTCAATGAAGTTATTTATCTCGTTTTTACGGATATTCATAATACGGTATATGCCAAAATCAAGGTCTGATTTTTCCAGCTCAAACATGTCCCTTAAAAGCTTGGTAAAGCGTTGTAGTTTTTCACTCATTTAAATAATCCTCCCAAATTTATTTCATTGTCTTCTCTTGGCTAGTTAACCACGTGTTAGAAACAAGTCCTCGCTGTTAATTTAACCATACATGCTTCAATCTCCGCAAAATAAATCGATCCCAAATATCATTTCTTTCTTGGTGACTTTCGCCCTGCTCTTCCGTCAGCAGGCTTTTCAGCATTTTGGGGAATAAACCACACAGATGCATGTTTTATAGCTCCTGCAATTCGACCTTCAGAGCATAGAAGTTGAGCTCTACGCACTGAAATATTCCATTTTTTTGCAGCCTCTTGGGCTGTAATGTAATCCATCACTCAACATCCCACCTGTAAAATTTAACAGTCTACTTTACTTATTTTATTCGTTATAACGTCATAAATCAATACAAAACGCACAAATAGTTCAAGTGTTTCTTATTGGATAAATCCTTTAGTTCCTTATAACTCTTTATAATACTTCTTTTTTCACCTGTAGATTTCAAGGGAATGCACTTTTGGTCTGATCCCCATCTCACAACTGTCACGAAGGATTATGAATCGACTAAAAAAACCAACAGTATTATTTGTGTATAGGCTATCTACAAAATTAGAATAGCAAATTGGAACTTTTTACATTTTTTGCCGTCTAAATAGTGTATAATCAATAAATCAAAGCTCACTTAATTGAAACTTTTGTAAGTTATTTTATAAAAATGAATTATTAGCGCTAAGGGCAAACCTGTCGAAAGGCAGGGACGCAAAGCCAAAGGGTCTACGGTGCTGTTCCACAGCACTATGATAGCCTGGCTGCCGCAGAGACTACATGTGTCTATACCTGCCCTTAGTGGCAGGTTTTTTTGTGTATATATAGGGAATTTAATTACTAATATGAGAATAATACGAAATCATATGAATTTCGACATAATGTGACCATGATATTGATGATGTCATTATCATAACTTCTGTTTTTCATTTTAGGTAAGTGAGGTCTGACAAATGAAAAATGAATGCGTGTTAAAAAAGCTAAAATAGTAGATGAAAAGGGTTATAGATGCCATATTGATGCCGATGCCGGCTTCTCCAATATGAACATTTACCTTCCACTCTTATGGAATAGAATACGAAATTCAATTATCCTACAATCCAATACATGCCGTATAACCCGGAAAACCGCAATTTGCAATAAGCGAATTGCGGTTTTCTTATTGACAAAATATTTGTTTTTACGACTTTTAGTATGTCGAAAGAACTCATCCATTTTTATTCAATCTTTTATAGTGGACAAGCCCTGCTTTTTTAAATTTTTAAGGTATTCGTCCGGGTGCCGCTCTCCTCCTCTGTTTTGGTTTTTCTTTACAAAAAAATCAAAACGGAGGGTTCATATATGATAAGAATCAATTTGCGGGATTACTACCCGTTCTATAAATCCGACTTTTTCATTGAAGTAACAGATGAAATTGCGGAACTATTTAAACTGTTTAATCGAAAGGAACATGCAGACTTCGAGCGTAGGCGTGTCTACAAAGCATATTATTCTCTTGATGCTGGCGACGGTATTGAAAAGGATATTATCCTGCTGGTTTTATCGCCGGATGAAATCTATGAAAGAAAGCTGAGCAATCAGGAATTATATGCCGCTATCAACAGTCTCCCGGAAAAACAGGCGAAGCGTGTTTATGCCTATTTCTTCTTGGAAATGAGCAAAGCACAAATCGCACGGATTGAAGGAGTTGGAGAAAGCACTATTAGGGATTCGATTAATCGCGGATTAAAGAATATAGAAGAATTTATAAAAAAATTCTTATAAGCCCCTGCGGAATCGCCCCAAAAATCTGCTGATTGATAGAGGGATACATCTACCCCCTCAGCTGAACTTTGATAACTGAATAGGTTTTTTATCCTGTACATTCCCCGTATGTCCTTGAGAAGGAAAGCCAGATTGCA
>JAKPKE010000035.1 GCA_029553855.1 Bacillota bacterium
ATGGAGCTGGTGAACGGAATTGAACCATCAACCTGCTGATTACAAGTCAGCTGCTCTGCCTGTTGAGCTACACCAGCATATGGCGACCCAGAACGGGCTCGAACCGTCGACCTCCAGCGTGACAGGCTGGCATTCTAACCAACTGAACTACTGGGCCATAAGTCGCCTCCGCATATGCTACGGCACAAATCAATGAATGTTAGTCTTATTTCCGCTTCGCGGGTCAAATGCCTCCGCAAATGCTACGGCACAAATCAATGAATGTTAGTCTTTTTCCGCTTCGCGGGTCTAAGTCGCTCCGCATATGCTACGCTTTAAATCAATGAATGTCAGTCTTTTTCCGCTTCGCGGAAAAAGCTGGTGGGGACAATAGGGCTTGAACCTATGACCCTCTGCTTGTAAGGCAGATGCTCTCCCAGCTGAGCTATGCCCCCATATATATTAGATGTTGGACATTGGATGTTAGATTTAGCCAGGCTTCGTAGCCCTTCTTCCGTTCCAACCTCTAACCCCTAACATCTAACTTCTAAATTGGTGACCCGTGGGGGAATCGAACCCCCGTTACCGCCGTGAAAGGGCGATGTCTTGACCGCTTGACCAACGGGCCTTTGGTGACTCACCGGAGAATCGAACTCCGGACACCATGATTAAAAGTCATGTGCTCTACCGACTGAGCTAGTGAGTCATATCGCGAACAATTTTTGCGGCTCACATTTATACATTCTACAGTGTCGGAATTACTTTGTCAATATACATTTTATCCATCCGACAATCTTACCTGATAATACTGCTGTATATTACCTAAAACTTATCAATCATTATCGTCTGATTTCTCTTTGGTCCAACCGAGATAATTGAAAGACTTGTTCCACAGATCTCCTCTATTCTTTCAAGATATCTTAAAAGGTTTATTGGAAGCTTGTTGTATTCCTTGATTTCACTAATATCTCCCCAACCTTCAAATTCCTCATATATTGGCTCACATTCTCCAAGATCTTCCAAACTTGCAGGAAAATTCTTTATAATATTATTGCCAAGTTTATAACCTACACACATTTTAATACTTGGAATATTCGACAGTGTATCAAGCTTGGTTACTGCAATGCCTGTCATACCGCTTATTCTTACTGCATACTTTACTATTACCGCATCAAACCATCCACACCTTCTGGGCCTTCCGGTCACAGTACCGAACTCCTTTCCTGCAGTCCTGATATACTCCCCTGTTTCATCCAAAAGCTCCGTAGGAAAAGGGCCTTTCCCCAACATTGTTGTATATGCTTTTGCAACACCAACTACCTTGCCTATCAGAGCGGGTCCCACTCCCGCACCGATGCAGACTCCTCCTGCGGTCGGATGAGAGGAAGTAACATATGGATATGTTCCAAAATCCAAATCCAATAGCGTTCCCTGAGCTCCTTCAAAAAGTACCTTTTTGTTTGCCTTAATGGCATTATAGATCAGTACCGAGGTATCCCTGACAAAAGGCTTCAGCTGTTCCGCATAATTCAAGTATTCAGCTAGCATTTCATCATAAGAATAACCTTCGAAATCATATGTATTTTTAAGATATAAATTTTTACTCACAAGGTTTGCTTTAAGCTTTTTTGCAAGAACATCTTTTCTTAAGAGGTCACATACCCTTATGCCAATTCTTTCTGTTTTATCCGCATAGCAGGAGCCGGTCCCCATTTTAGTGGTTCCCAAATTACTGCTGCCCCTCCTTATTTCGGATAGCTCGTCGATTTTCTTATGATAAGGAAAAACTACATGTGCCCTATCACTTACCCTAAGGTTTGCAGTCTTTATTCCTCTTTCCTCAAGAGCTTTTACTTCTTCTAAAAAAGATTTCGGATCAAGAACAACCCCATTTCCTATTATGCATTGTTTGTCGGGGTATAATATTCCTGAAGGGATAAGCTGCAGTTTATATATCTCGTTATCAACCTCTACCGTATGTCCCGCATTATTTCCACCCTGATATCTTACAACTACATTCGCTTTTTCAGCAAGATAATCCGTTATTTTCCCTTTTCCTTCATCTCCCCATTGGGCTCCTACTATTACTAATGATGACATAAATAACACCTCTTCAAATAATAATCTTTAATCATGCCTGCCCCATCCTTCCCCGATTAAACGGGCTACATAAACTCCGCTTGCTGATGCCTGGGATAATGAATGCGTCACCCCTGAGCTATCGCCCAGGATATACAATCCTTTTATTGATGTTTCCAGATTGTTATTTACTTCCACCTGGGAATTATAAAACTTCACTTCCGCTCCGTACAGCAGTGTGTCTTCATTTGCCGTTCCGGGGGCTATCTTATCCAAAGCATAAATCATCTCTATAATGTCATCAAGCTGCCTCTTTGGAATAACAAGGCTCAAATCTCCCGGTGTAGCACTCAGCGTTGGGCGTAAAAAGCTTTTCTCCATTCTTCTTTCGCTGGATCTGCGTCCCTTTACCAAATCTCCAAAGCGCTGTACCAGCACACCTCCGCCCAACATATTGCTTAATCTTGCTATGGATTCGCCATATTCGTTGCTGTTTTTAAAGGGCTCTGTGAATTTATTGGAAACAAGCAGTGCAAAATTCGTATTCTCGGTGTGATACTTGGGATCTGAATAACTGTGTCCGTTTACTGTTACAATTCCGTTGGTGTTTTCTGTGACTACCTCTCCATATGGATTCATACAGAAAGTTCTGACTAAATCGTTATACTTTTCTGTTCTGTATACAATCTTGCTTTCGTAAACCTGGCTGGTTATATGTTCAAATATTGAGGCTGGAAGCTCGACACGTACACCAATGTCTACTCTGTTGCTTTCTTTTTTTATGCCCAACTTATCACATATTCCCGAAATCCATTTTGAACCGGAACGTCCGGTTGCTAATATCAACCAGCTGCAGGTGTATTCTCCTTTGTCAGTAGTAACATAGAAGGCTTTCTCTCGCTTCTCAACGTCCGATACTTCAGTATTGAATTCAATATCAACCTTATCCTTCAAATATTCATATAAGTTATTCATGATTACCAGATTTTTATCCGTCCCCATATGGCGCACCTTGGCATCAAGCAAATGGAGATCGTATCTTAATGCTTTACTTTTCAGATCGCTGTTTTCCGTAGAATAAAGCTTGGCTTCTGCACCGCCCATCTTGCAATTAATTTCATCCACATAGTTCATAAGATCGAGAGCTTCTTTTCTTCCAACATATTTGTAAAGTTCTCCGCCAAAATTATTGGTGATATTATACTTCCCGTCGGACAGGCCTCCTGCCCCGCCAAACCCATTCATAATACTGCAGTTAGAACAGTTAATACATGTTCTAACTTTTTCATTATCTATCGGGCATATTCTTTTTTTAAGTTCGTTGCCTTTTTCAAGCATAGCTACTTTTATCCCCGAATTGTATTGCATCAATTCATAGGCTGCAAATATACCGCATGCTCCCGCACCTACTATTATAACATCGTATCTCATAAAACGCCGACCTCCGTTCCCCCGTGATAATATCTATAGTATGATCCATCAATAAATACCTAAACTTTATGTTTCATATGTAAATTTTACAGTTTAATAATTAAATTGAATTTACTGCTCTATCTTTACTGCAAATAGCTTTAATTTAACAATCGGAAACAATTTTTGTTTAGATTCTATCCTACCAAAATATACATTCTAAGTCAATATTTTATATCTTAAATATGTGATTCATACTAAATGTTATTATTATATGGAATTTGAATAATAAAATCACGTATGCAGCAATAAAATAAATTATTCAGAAAATTCTGATTCACATTATGCACATTGTCCACAGAGATATGCACATATGTTCGGTTACTGCTACAAAATGTCTTGTACCAATATGTATACAACTATTTAATTATTATTTTCTGGTTTATGTTAATATTACAATAAAATTATGCACATTATCCCCAGGTTATCCACAGATAAAGAACCCAATTACATGTTACAAATCAAGGAGCCTTCTGCAAAATACTGCGAAAGCTCCGATAATGAAATAACAGTTCTAAGATTATGTAAATTAATTCGTTGTTATGTGCTTTTCCTTGCTCACAAACTTTGTGAATTGTCCCAACCAAACCAATTCAATAGCTCCGGTTGGACCGTTCCTCTGTTTGGCTATATTTACTTCTCCAATATTCTTTTTATCTGTATCGGGATGATAGTATTCATCCCTGTATAGAAACATTACAACATCGGCGTCTTGCTCTATCGCCCCGGACTCCCTAAGGTCAGAGAGAACGGGTCTGTGATCAGCCCTCATTTCAGGCGCACGGGAAAGCTGGGATAATGCTACCACAGGAACATCAATTTCCCTTGCCAGTGCCTTAAGGGATCTTGATATTTCAGATATCTCCTGCTGTCTGTTTTCTGATCTTTCTTGTCCCTGCATAAGCTGAAGGTAGTCTATTACTATAAGTCCCAGATTTTGTTCAATTTTAAGTCTCCTGCATTTTGCCCTCATTTCAGTTATTGATATTGCAGGGGTGTCATCTATGAAAATAGGTGCTTCTGAAATAGGCCCCATTGCTCTGGCAAGCTTTATCCATTCGTCTTCATTAATATCGCCAATTCTTAAACGGTGGGCATCAATAAGGGCTTCTGCACATAGCAGCCTCTGTGTAAGCTGTTCCTTGGACATTTCAAGGCTGAATATTGCAGTCGTGATTTTTTCTCTTACTGCGGCATGCTGGACTATATTCATCATAAAAGAAGATTTCCCCATGGAAGGTCTTGCAGCTATAAGAATAAGTTCAGATTTCTGCAGTCCTGAAAGCTTGTTATCCAAATCAGAAAACCCTGTGGGAACCCCCGTAATTTTCCCTTTGTTAAGATAAAGCTTTTCTATTCTGTCAAAATTCACATTCAGTATATCTTTAACATGGATAAACCCCTTTGTGGATCGATTCAGCGAAATATTGAAAATACCCTTTTCTGCAGCGTCTATTATTTCTCCTATATCCTCTGCAGCCTGGTAGCTTTTATGGATTATCTCGCTGGATGACTTGATAAGTCTTCTCAGCAGAGATTTGTCCTCGACTATTTTTGCATAATACTTGACATTATGCGTAGTCGGAACTGCCTCCATAAGATTGGTCAGAAAAGTAATCCCCCCAACTGCATCCAATGTATTCCTGGTTTTGAGCTTTTCAGTAAGCGTAATAAGATCCACAGGTTCACCTCTGTTATATATATCTACAATTGCTTCAAATATCTCCTTATGAGCCTCCCTGTAAAAATCCTCCCCGGAAATCAGTTCAGTAGCAGTAGATATTGCTTCCTTATCAAGAAGCATGGCTCCCAAAACCGATTGTTCGGCTTCTACATTATTTGGTGGTATCCTTTGTATCATATCGCTCATTTTACTCACCCCCAAAGCATCCGGCCTATACATTATATAATAAGCCCTTTGCCACAATATATTCCGAGGTATACTATTCCTCAGACATAAACCTTATTACTTCCTGAATATTGCCTGCGGGCACAATATTTATTCCATCAATTCCCTTAACCTCATCCCTGTTCTCCTCAGGGATTATTACATGTGCAAAACCTGCCCTTTTTGCTCCCATCACCTTTTCGACAATTCCGCCGACTCCCTTAATGCAGCCTCTTATTGATATTTCCCCGGTAATACATGTATCCTGCCTTACCGGGCTTTCCATTACTATTGAATATAGAAGGCAGGTAATTGCAGTTCCGGCAGAAGGGCCGTCAACCTTGCCGCCGCCTACACAGTTTACATGAATATCGTACTTGCTAATATTCTTATTGGTTATTTCTCTTATAACCGAAAGGGCATTAAACAAAGAATCCTTGGTCATACTTCCGGCCGTTTCATTGAATCTGACGCTGCCTGATTCATCTTGTCTCTCAAAACACACCGCTTCCAGTTCAATGACATTTCCTATATAGCCATTAACTCCGAGACCACTTATCCTTCCTATTTCTTTTGTGTTTTTCGCTTTTTTCATGTTAAGAGGTATAAGTCTTCCATTGCTGATTACATCCTTTATACAGTCCAGGGATATCTCAATATCCTTATCTTTGCAGCTGTAATTGACCGTGCTGCTGTAGCAGTCTGCCAGAATGCCAATTGCTTTCCTTGCCTCATAAGTATAACTGCTTATCATTTCCGCTCCTTCGGAGCTTATGTCTACCCCCAGCTTATTAGCTGCATTCATCACTATTTTGGCTATATCAGAGCTGCTGAGAGGATTAAAAAACACTTCTGCGCAACGGGACCGAAGAGCAGGATTTATCTCCTGGGGAGATCTGGTAGTTGCCCCGATAAGTACAAAATCAGCCGGAGCGCCTTCCTCAAACAAAAGTTTTATATAACGGGGTACATTTTCGTTATTTATATCATAATAAGACGAATCAAACCTTACCCTCTTATCTTCAAGTACTTTTAGCAGTTTGCTCTGAAGCGTTACGTCCAGCTCGCCTATTTCGTCTATAAAAAGCACTCCCCCATGAGCTTCTGTGACCAAACCCGTTTTGGGTTCCGGAACACCCATCTCGGCAAGCTCCTTATTGGCTCCCTGGAAAATCGGGTCATGCACGGAGCCTATAAGCGGATTAATTGATTCTTTTGGATCCCATCTGAGCGTTGTTGCATCAACCTCTACAAATTTGGCATTACTGCCGAAAGGAGTATGCTTCCTTGCTTTTGCAATCTGAAGAGCAAGCCGTGCTGCAGTAGTTTTTCCTACTCCCGGAGGCCCATACAGTATTACATGTTGGGGAAAGGGCGAGGCAATTTTGGATATCAAGGCGGATACGGAATTTTGCTGTCCTATTATTTCTTCTTGTTTTTTAGGGCGCATAACATCCATAATTGACTTTGAAAGCTTTATTTGCTTCATACACTCCAAATCCGCATACCTTTTCAGGGTAGAAGCATTTTCGATACCGGTATGTTTTTTGATAACCTGAAGCTTCATTTCATTAAGGTATTCCTTCTCCCTTGTCTCCATGCGCTTAATAACTTCTCTTTTTATCCCCTCTTCTATATATCTTTTGGCTGCAGTATCAGAGAGCTTGTCCTTAATATCTTCAATCAAAGCTTCAAGCTTTTCCTCAATTATTTCTCCGTTTTTTGCTTCTCCGGATACTATTTCATGCAGCATATAAACCTTTTCCCTATCGTCTTTAATTCCATCCAGTCTCCTGGTCTTTTCATTAGAATACAGCTTTTTCGTAAAATCAACAAGAACATCAATTGATACATCTTTACTGCGAATACTGCTGTGATTATGACCCACCTTAAATACCCCTTCCTATTCCTCTGCTACCTTTACATTTATTTTAGCAAAAATCTCCGGATATACCTTGATTTCAACCTGATACGTTCCCAGTGCCTTAATGGCATCGTGGAGAATTACTTTTTTCTTATCCACCTCCATGTTATGCTGTGATTTTATTGCCTCGGCTATATCTTTGCCTGTTATAGAACCAAATAGCTTGCCATTTTCACCTGCTTTTGTCTTTAAACTTATTTCTAATTTACTGATCTTATCAGCAAGTTCCTTTGCCAATTGCAGTTCTTTCTCCTTTTTTTTCTGCCCCGATTCTTTCCTGTCCTCTATTTCTTTAAGCTTGCCAGCAGTAGCCTCAACGGCAAGCTTCTTTGGAATCAGGAAGTTTCTGGCATATCCATCACTGACATTGATCAGCTGGTCCTTCTTTCCCAGATTCTTAACATCCTGCAAAAGCACTACCCTCATTTATTTTTCACCTTCCTTAAGATATTCCTCTATTGCCTTTTTCAATAAGCTAATGGCTTTTTCCATAGCCAGCCCGGGAAGCTGTGCCCCCGCTACTGTAAGATGCCCTCCTCCGCCTAACTTTTCCAGCACAACCTGTACATTGACATCTCCAAGGGATCTTCCGCTAATAAAAATATCATCACCAATAACCGACAGCACAAAGGAGGCATTTATCCCTCTGATATTCAACAGCTCATCGGCAGCTTGAGCAGCGACCAGGGCAGAGTTTTTTGCATTATTTGGTATAGTTGAAATTGCAATATTGCCCTTATACATTTGGGCCGACTTGACCACCTCAGCTCTGGTAAGAAAAGTTGCCATATCGTCCTGGAAAAGTTGCTTTGTCAAAGTCGTATCTGCCCCAACCTTTCTAAGATAAGATGCTGCTTCAAAGGTTCTTACACCGGTTTGAAAGGTAAAGTTTTTGGTATCTATAAAAATCCCGGCAAGCAAAGCTTCAGCTTCTATCTGTTTTATTCTTGGTTTTTCAAACATATACTGCAACAGTTCCGTAACCAGCTCGCTTGTAGACGATGCATAGGGCTCTATATATGTTATGACCGCATCCTCAATAAACTCGGTTCCTCGTCTGTGGTGGTCTATAATAGCAATTTTCTCGGCTTTTTCTACAAGCTGCCTTTGTACCGTAAAAGCAGGCCTATGTACATCCACAACCACCAATAAAGTGTTTATTCTGCATTTTTGAAGAGCCTCCTGGGGATTAATGAAAACATTTGCATATTCCTTATCTTCCTGCAATTCTGCCCATAAGTTTTCTATTCCTGCGTTAATGCTGCTAAGCACTATATTCACTTCCTTGTTAAGGCTCCTGCAACAGCGGTATATGCCCAAAGCGGCTCCCATACAGTCAAGATCGGGCATTTCATGGCCCATAACAAGAACATCATCGGACTGCTCTATAAGCTGTCTCAATGCATAGGCTATTACTCTTGCTTTTACTCTTGTCCGCTTCTCAACAGGCTTTGTTTTGCCTCCATAAAAGGACAGCTTCTCATTGTCTTTGACAACCGCCTGATCCCCTCCCCTGCCCAAAGCAATATCCATGGCGCTGCTGCTGAATTTTTGCAGCTCTGCAAGATTCTTACCGTTAACTCCTACCCCGATGCTTAACGTAATCGGTATTCTATTGCCCGAGCTTATTTCCCTTATGCTGTCCAGTATGTCAAACCGCTTTTCTTCAAGGACCTTCAGCTGCCCATTGCTTAAATGAAGCAAATATTCGCCATTGGAATACTTTTGAATAGATGCATTATTAAGAGCTGCCCATGCATTTATCCTCCTGTCTACTTCCGCTGCCAGAACGGGTCTTGATGATTCTTCCGCCTCCTTAAGCACCTCATCAATATTATCAACCTGTAAAACAACAGATACTGTTTTTTCATCATTATATTTGTTCCTAAGATTAATAAAGTCCGTCTTGTCAACAAGGTACATAATTATAATGTTTTTATCTTCGCCGCTCTCATTTATTTTTATCAGGTTGCAGTATATATCATAGTACTTGTCCTTAATACTTATATTTTTAAATTCATCCATTCCGTTTTTCAGTATCCTTCCTATATCTACACCGCTTAAGTAAGAAGACAGCCTTTTGTCTAGTATATACTCCCCTTGAAAGATGTTCGAGAAAGACATATTATACCAGTTTATTATGCCTTGATCATCAATAATAACCAGCGGAAACGGAAGGTTCAGGATTGCATTCTTGGTTGCCGTATCAACATTTTCCGATAGATTTTCTATATATATTCTCAGTTCTTCCTTTTTTTTGTTTGCCGCCTTCAAATTATGATAAATAAGATACCCAAGAACAAACGATCCTGCAAAACCAAAATATATGTTGTAGTAACCTATAATTACTACCGCAACAGCTAATATCCAAAGGTATATATTCACATCAGATCCCCATATGTCGGAAAACTTACGTGTTTTCATTTTATACCTCCATTGTCTTTTTCGGGTTTTAGCTTTCTGAGGTTAAACACTAAATCCAATATGCCGACAAGAGCAACAAGCCTCATAAAAACAAGTATGACAATAACAACAATGATTCTTCGCAGGACTTTGGGAATACCGTTCCTATCCCCATAAATCCCGGCATAATAAACAATTACCGATACCCCGACAACCGTAAAAATCAACATAAGCAAGGTACTGATGTTCAAGGCAACTGCAGTCAATACGGGAAGTCCAAGATATGGTACTATCCCTGTAAGCACAACCAACCCAAGCAGTATGAATGAATATGGTTCAATAATCCTCCATTTTGAGAATTGTTCTATTTCAGGTATCATATGCCCTATTCTTTTCAATATGAGTCTTGTCAGTTTATAATCAATAAACGAAAACATCAAACCGGATAACACCAGGGAGGAAGGGAATATAAGCTTCATCATCCGTATAATCTGGTCTAAATTATCTTTCATTGTCTGCAAGTCTGTTTCAGTAATACCGAATCTCTTGTAAATATCCAAAAGCATCTCCAGCTGCTGTTTTAGTGCAGAGTCTATGCCGGCCAGAAAATCCGCCATATCAATCCCCGAAGCTGTTAAGGAAATCAAAAACTCCCCTGCCATAGTTATTGACAAAACCAGACCGCATATTAATACTATAATGTACGGATTCACTTTTTTCTTTATCATATAACCCATTAATACTCCCGGAAGCCCGAAGCCTGCCAGAAGTCCCACCCCTACCAGCGGCTGGGTCACCAGTGAAACTATAAGTCCGGCGGATAATGCGGACAGTATGCTTGCTTTAAGGCCATTCCTATACCCTACTATTATTACCGGCACAGGCCAAACCATAGCTATTATTCCAAGGTATTGCATATAGTAATACAATACTCCCAGAACTGCAGTAACACCTGCAAATATAGCACCCTCCACCAACGCTTTTGTATGTATTCTCTCCATATTTAACTTTTAGCCCTTCTTCTTTTTCAGATATTCACTCAGATCTGTTAAATCACCGTACCATTTTTCGGTTTCGTGCTCTTCCAGCATCCCTATTCTAATCTTTTCCAACATCCTGGAGTCAATCAATGAATATGAAATGCCAAGCCTTTTGCCGAGCAAATATGTAACCAACACAAGGTTTGCCAGTGTATCCTGTATAACTTCCTGCCCCACCTTGGTACCTTTCAGAAGGCCCTGATACAATGAGGCAACTGTAGTTAGCAGTTCACTTTTTAAAAACTCAATAATCCTTATATTTTTTGTTATGTCTGTATCCTGATTTAACAATCTTATTCCCCCATTGCATTATTCATTTAAGTTTACTAATATTATATTCTTAATATTTTAAAAACTTGGTCGAATTCTGCATGAGAAGCTTATTTTATATTACCACAATTGTCTATGGCAAACAACAAATCAAAATGTCCTGCCAGGCTTGAAATAACTATGTCGGCAAGCTATAAGCCTGTCTTTTATCAAAGAAGGCTAATCTTTTTTATATTCGACAAGCTTTACATAATACCTGCTCAATAATCCTTTATACATATTGGAATTAAGCGGGTTATGTAGCATTCAGCCCTTATGGGGAAATATGTATTTTCCTCCATAATATACAGGAATCATTTTTTCACCTATAACAAAAATGCAAAAACCCAAAGGCGTTAAAAACCTTTGGGTTTCTATTATTAGTCTGTAGTAAACGGTAAGAATGCAATATTTCTCGCTCTCTTTATTGCTATTGTAAGCTGTCTCTGGTGTTTCGCACAATTTCCGGAAATCCTTCTTGGAATTATCTTTCCTCTTTCAGAGATAAACCTTCTCAGCTTATTCACATCTTTATAATCTATACTTTCAACTTTATCAATGCAAAAGTTGCATACTTTTTTCTTGGGCTTTCGCATTTTGCTGCCACCGGCTCTTTCTCCGCCGCGTTTATTCAATACTTTTCCCTCCTATCTATAAGTTCTGTGCTATCGCTCTCAATTTGAAAGTGCAAAACACTTTCATTAATTCGTATACTGAAAAACCTGCATTTATATGGGTCAAAACGGAAGATCGTCCTCTTCCTCCATTGGCCGAAAATCATCAACATCGGAGCCGGATGCTCCTTCACTTCCCTGGCCCTTGGTATCGGAACCTCTATCCAGAAAATCAACCTCATCCGCTATTACTTCAGTAGCATAATGCCTTTTACCGTCCTGATCATCCCAGCTTCTTGTCTGCAACCTACCCGAAACGGCAACAAGCCTTCCCTTACCTAAATATTTGCCGCAATTGTCTGCAGATTTACCAAATACCACTATGGGGATAAAATCTGCAGTAGGTTGACCATCCCTCTTATAGATTCTATCAACCGCAATAGAGAATTTCGCTATCGGTGTTTGATTATCTGCCGTATATCTGATTTCAGGGTCCCTTGTTAATCTGCCCACAAGGGCAACTCTATTCAACATAATCACACCACCCAAATTAATTTCTTCTTATTACTCTTCTATTTTTACTATCATATGCCTTAATATGTCTTCCGTAATGCCGAATACTCTGTCAAGCTCCTTCGGCACAGCCTTCGCTGCCTTATACTTCATATATACATAGAAGCCTTCCCCAATATCATCTATTAGATAAGCGAGCTTCCTTTTGCCCCACTCATCTATAGTTTCGATTTCACCATCGGACTCAATAATTGCTCTGAACTTTTCCTGAAGGGCTTTTATTCCCTCTTCGTCAACGTTTGGCCTAACTATATATATAGTCTCATATCTGTTCATAAAATTCACCTCCTCCCCACGGACTAGCGGCCCTGCCCAAATATAGCAGAGCGAGGATATTTACGCAATTATAAATTATAACACTCAATAAAGCAATAATCAACTATATGTTTCTAAGTGCAATTTGCGATGTGAGCATTTTTTATAAAAACATTCAAGAAATCGGCTGCTATTTGAATCGTTTCGTTTACTTTTCAGCAAATTATTGCTTACATAAAATCCCTGTAATCCAATGGTTTAGCTCATCCTCTGATTTTATGTAAATTTAATAAACCTTCGATTTTTCTGTAGGCATCTTAAGCTTTCTTATATAAGCGTTAGTAGTTTTTAAGCACTTTTTACTAAGCTCCTCATTTTATCTGCTTGCTTTTCCTTTATCCTTCCTACTGCCATAGCCAGCATTACACACAATGCAATCCCGCACCTTACCTTCATTTTAGCTTTACCCCGTATGTAGTGCTTCTCAAATCCAAAGGATTCATCCAGCCTGCTGTTGACTCTTTCTACCGATGGCCTTTTATTATACTCTCTTTTCCATTTGTAACTTGACCGGTCTATAGGCGTAAAGATCCTTCTGTCTGTATCCAGCTTGATTCTTATCCCTCGATTTACCGGACATCTTTCCTTGCATTTGCACTTTATTCCATACTGCTTTGCAGGACATAATTTCTTTAGCGCTTTTCTATCTCCCTCAAATCCCCCGCAACACATTTCTCTCTTTTCTCCGGTTTCAAGGCAATAACAGTATACATTCCCTTTGTAATTGTATACTACATTTTCATACCCTTCTAACTGCCGCGTCGAGTCAGGATCCTTCCACATATTGCGAATATCTATTACTGGTTTGATTCCTTCGTCATCCCAAAGCCTCTTTATTAGTTTCGTATCGTCATAGCCCCTATCTGCTTCCATAGTTTCGCATTCTTTGAGTATCTCCGGCCTTTCCTCTTTAAGTGTATCAATCAATACATGCGCCTCATTTATATCAGGTACAGAAGCCTTAGTTACACTAAATGCCACTGGAAGTTCATAGTTGGAATCTACTATCAGGTGCAGCTTATATCCAAACCATTTTACTATCTTTTCCCACGATGTCCCATCTTCTCTAATCCCTCGATATTCCTTTCTGCCCCAGTCAGCATCATTGTCCCTGCGCCCATCTTCCTTACTGTTCTTGTTTTCTCTGTTAGCCAGGGATTTTATTGCCTTACTGTCTATAGCCAGGTCTTTTCCAAAACCCGGTAGAAGTTCTCTTAACTCTTCTACCAACAGTTCAAATATTTCATTGATTTCTGCTTCGTGTTTAAGCAGTTTCTTGAAAAATCTTGTATATACCCATTCCGGCGGCACTGCTTTCTCTCCGCTTCTATACAGACCACACATGAATCGCAGTTGCCCGTTCCTTGATAATTCCCTTCTTAAGCTTTCTACTGATATATGCTGAAATACTACTCCTGCTAATACAGAATTCCATACAGCTCTGACAGGATAATCATTTCTACCGTTTTTTCGAGCCCTTTCCAGCTTATTCATGAGTTCTTCGTCGGGCATATATTCGATAACCAACCTCAGCCTTTCCAAGTCCCCTAAATTTTCAATTTCATTCCACACAAATAGTGATTGTTGTGCTATAATAGCCATATGAAACCTCCTTTTCTTTAGTGATGTGATGTTGTGTGCTAATACCATTATACACTAGAGATTAGCGGGTTTCACGCATTTTATTGACTTAATATGCCCCCTTGGGTGCAATTTTCTGTTTTACATTTTACATATCTTCTAAAGCAGCTTATTACCGTAAAATTTTGGGGTAAAATTATTTTA
>JAKPKE010000046.1 GCA_029553855.1 Bacillota bacterium
GGTTACAGGACAAGGAGGGGCTACAGGACAAGATGAAAAGGCTTATTGTTACCGCATTTCTGGCAGCTGCCATAATGTTCATGCTCATCCCCGATTCTTACGCACCCGAGATAACAGAGCGTGACATAATGGGATACGACATTTACCGTGTTGCCGAGGGAGGCGCCATCCTCGATGCGGATGGCGTCCTAAAGGGGTGGGTGCTCGGCAGCACGGTCTATGACACAGGCTGGGACGTAAAATATGTAATAACAAAAAAACAGCAGACATATTAATTTAAATTCAGATATGTTATTCTTACCATAAGAAATTCTTTTATATTGGGGGGATGGATATAAGAAAGTTTAGAATTATCGTCAAGAAGCACCCCGATGGATATGTGGTATACCCGCTTGGTATAAAGAAAATTATTGTATGTGAGGGAGATACTTACGAAAAGGTTCTTTCAGACATATAATAAGCAATTAAATTATATGTTAATACATTCAGGACTTGTAAAATCTTTGGGGCTTTTAGGCTTTCGTTTGCTTAGTAAAAAGGAACATATCTCAATTGGGCGCATCAACAACGATGGTTCAAAGATGCCTCTCGCCCTACCAAATCATACAAGAATAAAATCATCATTCATACGGCCTATATGCACACAGGCTGGGATTTCAATAGATAAAAAACCAAATTGTCGGTGCAAGTCATCGGCATGCTTTTTTGAAAATTTAAATTTGTAACAGCAGACGCATATTGTTAATATTCTGGAGGTTATTATGATGTTTACCTGGAAACCAATCTATACGGAGTTGGCGAAAAAATTGCTGGAATACAGAAACCACCGTCACGAGCTGATAGAAATTCTTTCTGATGCAAAAAAACAAGGACTTAAAGTCATTATGCTTCAAGACGAGAACCCCAAAGGCAATAAGATACCCCTTGAGGACATAGATCCGTTTACTTTTTTCGCATCATTTAATAAAGGATCAAAGGCTGATGAAGTCGCAAAAATTCTACAATATATGAAAGACAGATTTGAATTAAAATCCGATATTCCAAAAGATTATTCCGGTATTCCTACAATGATACCTATGAATACATGGTTTTTTTCTTATGCTTACATGAGAGGCAAAGATGATATTGATAATCTTTGGGAGTTGGCAGAAGCTGCCATTACTAAAAATGTCCGAGAGATTGATTCAGATATTTTTGAAAAATGCTTGAAAATAAAGGGTTCTAATATAGGCAATATTACAATGGGTTTATTCTGGTTTTGTCCGGATAAATATTTGGCATTGGATAGCAAAAACAGAGCTTTTTTAAAAGACAGTTACGAAATTGGCTACACTGAAAAAAAATGGCAATCATATTTGGAACTACTCGAAAAGGTTAAATTAGAGATAAGTCCTGATTTTCCAGATATATCTCATGAGGCGCATTTGATAGCGACAGGCAAAAACCCAAAAGGACATAGACCATTTCCAAAAGAAACTAAAAATCCACAAGATCCCGATGGTCCTGACATAAACGCCCAATATCCATTGAATACAATCCTTTATGGTCCTCCAGGGACAGGCAAGACATACACATCATTGAAAAGGGCTGTGGAAATAGTTGATGGAAAGCCGCCTTTTGATAAAGATTTTACTGCCGTCAAAATAAGATTTGATGAACTATATAAAGCTGGCCAGATTAGATTTATAACATTTCATCAATCATATTCGTACGAAGATTTTGTAGAGGGTATTAGACCCGATATTGAAGGCTGTGATAAAACAAACAGTCCAAGATATGTATGTAGAGACGGAATTTTCAAGCAAATATGTGCTGAAGCAGAAAAATCTAAATCTGTTGAGTCCGATAAATTACCTGACTTTGACCTTGACAAAGCCCAAATCTGGAAAATGTCACTCGGTCATGCAAAAGACCCAAAAGAGATAAATATTTATGAAGAATGTATAAAAGGTAATTTCATTGCGCATGGTGCTGGAAGAGGATTGGATTTCACAGAATGTAAGAATAAGAATGATATTAAAAATATGCTTAGTGGGTTAGACTGGAATCACTGGCCTTCAACCATCCAGCATAACATCAATCAGATATATGCATTAAAATTTCTAATGAAACTTGGCGACATGGTTATAATCTCGGACGCCAATCCTGAGTTCCGCGCTATAGGTATGGTATCTGGAGATTATTTTTTCGATGAAGCATATATCTATAAACAAAAAAGATCCGTAAAGTGGCTTAAGATTTTCGATAAAAGCCGGAACGCAGAACAAATACTTAAAGATGTCAAATTCACGCATAAGACTTTATATAAGTTATCTCATGAAAAATTGAAACTTGATGAACTGAAAAAATTATTAGTGTCCCACAGCCATGCCGGTAACCCAAAAAAATATGTATTAATAATCGATGAGATAAACCGTGGTAATATTTCAAAAATCTTAGGAGAGCTGATAACTTTATTGGAACCGGACAAACGCCTCGGTGCAAAACATGCGTTGAAAGTGACGCTACCATATTCTCAGAAAGAATTTGGCGTACCAGGTAATCTTTATATCATTGGCACGATGAATACGGCGGATAAAAGTATAGCCCTTGTAGATGTTGCATTAAGGCGTAGGTTTGTTTTTGAAGAGCTTACGCCTGATTTAACAGTCTGCAAAGATTTAACAAAAGAAATGCGGGATGTTTTACAAGAATTGAATAAGCGCATAACCCTTCGTAAGGACAGGGATCATCAGATAGGGCACTCCTATTTTATGGATGTACATGATACTGCTTCATTTAACAGCTCCTTCAAAGAAAAAATCATACCCCTTCTTCAGGAATACTTCTGGAATGACTGGGAAGGACTTAAATTCGTGTTGGGCGAAGAGAACTCAGACACAGGTCCATTCATTTGCAAAATCCCTGGATGTGAAAACGCGAATCGTTATGTCAGAAACAAATGGCAATGGTACTCGGATGCAGGGGAAAAACCGCCTGAATATCTGAATTTACTTCAGGAAAAATATTTCTCTAAAGACAAAAAAGAATAATGATAAGGGATAAAGACCCAATCCGAATATGTGAATGGTCTTCAAAAAGACCAAACATCCCTTTGACGCAGGAGCAGAAAAAGGGTGTCAACGAAGTAATTGAAAACTGGAAGATATCAAACGGTTTGTCAGATGCTCCGCTTTGGTTTTCAGACCCCGAGGGCAATACTATTAATACGAGACAATACGTTGGTATTATCGAAGTTGCCGATACTGTAATAGAAATATATCCTAAACTGGACGGGCATTTGTTGGATGACGATAATAGCAGAATAGATGAAAAGTTAGCCGGTTCAATAATGCAGAATCTTCTGTGGATACTTGGTATCTCGGGACATATGGGCATTGCTGAAATTGAAGAGGCACATTTGATGGAGTCGCCGACAAATTTTTATGATATATTCGCACTGTTGATGTCAAAACATCTCTTCAGGGAATTAAGCCTGGGCATACCTCACCAATACAAGGTCCTCAGTGACAATATCCGTATTGTAAGGGGAAAAATATGTATATCAGATCAAATTACCAGGAATATGGATCGATTGGATTTAATATCATGCGAGTGGGATGAATTTACCCCGGATATTCCCTTGAATAGAATATTGAAGTGTGCCTGCAGATTTTTGCAGCCTCGTGTTAGGGATGGAGCTTCCTTCATTGGGCTCATGAATTGTATTGCTCAGTTGGAAGATGTCTCAGATGTTGACCCGTTCACCGCTTTGACTGGAGTGATAAGTCACAGGTGGAGTCGTGCTACAGAAAGGTTTCTCCAAGTATTTGAACTGTCCAAACGCCTTCTTCAAGGTATCGGACATATCTTTAGCTCCGCAGATACGAGCACCTTTGTTTTTCTCCTTGATATGAACAAGGTTTTTGAAGAATATGTTAAAGCCATACTGGAAAACAGATTTAATGTCGGCATCAAATGTCAGGAAAATGTCGGATATCTTTTTCCCGACATATCAAATGGTAAAATCGAACAAAAAGCCGATTATTTATGGCATACAAAAGATGGCAAGCCGTGGATCGGTGATGCAAAATACAAGCATCTGGCAAAAAATCAGAAAGATTCCCTTGCTTTTACACAAATAACAGAAGATAATGGGGATTCATCAACATCTGCAGGCAGAATATTAAATCCTAACGACGTCAGACAATTAACTGTTTATGCAGAGATTTATTGTAAAAACACCCAACAGAATAAAATTCCAAATATAATGCTTATTTATCCATTTGTGGGAGATGGAAAATTTGAAAGCGATAAAGCGAGGGCATGGAATGGCTCAGATTTTATTTTGTGTCCTGTGCGTATGGAACAAGACAAACTCGAAGGAAAACTTATAAATGCTCTGCCAGATAAAGTAAAAGGTTGTTTTGATGTGTGAATTGGACACATATTAAAAATATCATTTATCACTAATGACATAATGCTGTCACCATAATATAGTAAAATTGAATATGCCGAGGTTTGCTAATGCCTGGTAATGTTTTAGTGGCAGCGGACAAATGACAGAAAAAAAGAAAGGTACCAGGAGGATTGTGCGGAGCAATTTTCAATGATACCCTTGGTGTGATGGTATAATTCCGGAGCCAGGCAGAGAGCAAAAGAAAGATTCGGTTATGGATATGCGCGGAAAATTAACATTCGATCGACACTTCTCTTGGTTGTCTTTTAACCACAAACTCCTTTTCTGACACTGTAATTATGGCAGTTAATCTCAGCAGGATAACGATTGAGTGGAGCCCTAGAGCCATTAAATGTCTCTTATAGTTTTTCTATAAAACAGAACAAATAGAAGGAGGCAAACTTATGTCCGACGAATTAAGGCTTAAAAAGACTGCGGTGGGCGCATTCAGAAGACGATGGAGGAAGATTGTAAAAGATATCACTGAAGGCAGAAGAAACTACGTCGATGAACGCTACCCGTGCTTTGAAGCAGACACACCTTCAAGGCAGAGGAAACTGGCAGAAAGGTTCTACGGCATAGAGCACGCAAAAAAGATGGCAGCTCTCAGCAATGAACAGATAGAAGAGAACCTGTCCTGCTATATGCCAAAGGCAATTGAATATGCCCTTAAAGAAAACGATGATGAGCCGAAAGAGCAGGAAGCATTCATGAAAAGGCTTGTATCCTCGGAGTATGTCATATTCGATTCCCATTCCGATGGCTGGTTCGATGAATACGACGATGATGCAGCGGTCTCAGAATATCCGTCAACGGTCGCATACGACGACTGGTACGAGAGATCCGTCGGCACATCCTTATATTCCTTCTCCACCTCCATCCTCATGAAATCAACAGGCGAGCCGTTTACAAGACAAGAAATCGCCTGGCTTAAAAGATCCATCCAGAACAACATAGACAAAAACGACATATCCGCCCTGTGGTGGTTTGCATTAAAACCGATGGATAAAAACAGAATATGGATAAGGATACATGAATATGCAGACAGAAAACAGTATGTGGAGGAGTTTCTGGGTGAAACTGCAGGGATGACGGAAAGCCAGCTTCGGGAATTAATAAGGCGCATGCTCGAATACTTAAACGAACATAAGAAGCTAAGACGCAGACTCGGGGCTTTTAAAAACTGCGATACGATGAACAGGCATGATCTTCTGTGCCTCGTCGGCAGCTTCATCATATCAGGTATTGAAAAAGACTTCCTATATGACTGGGATATAAGGGCGATAGAGGGTATGATGCTTGACATCACAGGCAGGTATGACAAGGATTACCATTATGGATGATACATACGCATCAGGCGATGTGCCTGCCGGTTATCTGGATTATATAAAGGACATCCGTAGTAAAGAAGGATCTGGCGTAAAATTGAAATGCCTCGAATCACTCTTTTTGGCGTTTGATCTAGGAGATGTAAAATAATTTAAGAAACTCCCAAAATCTATGACATCACCTCTTTTTACGCCAAAAGCTTCTTGCGGATCATTCAATGAGGTACAGCACATTACATTGACTTCTTAATGTTTGTAGTCAGTATCTTGTTTTGTCTTTTGATAATATCAATCAATTATCCATGAAGTTAGGTTAAATTCTTTTGAGTAGGGGTCAAGCTTCATCCCCTTGAGGTCATTTGTCTCTATTTTCCAAACCTCGTTAATCCTTGCCCCACCTTCGTACTGCACAGAGGCAATCGTTCTATAACTATCTTTTGATATTGAAGAAATAAGAGAGTTCGGGTTTTCATATGCCCGCGACTCAACAGAACGGTCCAAAACCTCTCTTGCTTCTGCTTTTACTTCTCGAATGAAATCCCTGAAATTATATTCATTGTCTTTACTGTGTTTTTCGGCCCATGCGTTGAGTGCATTCTCAAACCTTGCTAAAGCCGTAGTGGCTGATACTGATCGGAATCAGCAGGGTTGCCTCTGACAACAAGACAACCAAGGATCATAGTTGAAGTCCCGCCGGAGAGGAAGATTTTATGGCCGTATTCGGTCTGCCTTCTGCCCTTGAGTATGTTCTTCAAAGAAGGAGACGACCTTTTCCGATGCAGGCACCTTTTCATTCCTGAAGATACGCCGTTCGGTCTGATCGATGACCTTTGAGAGGATGTTTACGGCATGCTCGAGTCTTCTGGCAAGTTCACGTCTCGCAAAGGTATCGGGTAAATCATGGCCTTCATATATGGAGAGTTCGGCAATTGCTGATTTGGCGTATCCTTTCACCAAAGATGCATAGCGGACAAGATCACGGTAGGCGTTTATCCTTATGGTATCCTTTTTTGCATTGAGGATTATCATGACCTTTTTCTTCACTGCTCTTCGATGGTCGCTATACTGATATGACGGCTCCGGCGTAAGCTCTTTTCCTTCGGCAAGCCAGCGGGTGATGATGCGGATGCCGTCAGAAAGAAGGGTGGAATCCGTGGGGTGGTGGATATCGGTTTCCACTGCAGTTGAGTCAACACGGACTACTCTGCCGGTTTCTATCTTTTCCTTTTTTGCATAGGTGAGTATTTCTCGAAGGATTATC
>JAKPKE010000051.1 GCA_029553855.1 Bacillota bacterium
ATTTAATGCTTCCCTGTCACATTCTCTTCCCTTGCACATATTATGAAAATATATGGCATTCGGGGGGCAATTAAATATGAATCTTGGAATTGACGGAAGAGTAATAACCTGGCATATTGGCTCCGGTTTAGCTACCTACACCAATAACCTGCTGAAAAATCTGAGCAGGCTGCAACAGCTGAAGGGTATATTCCTGTTCTACCCCCTTAAGGACAGGACTGACTGTTTTAATATAAACGATATACCGAGAAACCTTCTGATTGGGGAAAGGCGCCTTGATTTTTGGCGTAATATATATGACCTGAAATGGGAGCCTAATTACCCCGTTGATGTTTTTCACAATACCGTCAACGGAATAGGACTCCCCGGGAATTTTAAGGGCGCAAAAATCATTACCCTCCATGACCTTATTCCTTATGTGCTACCTGAGACTGTCGACAGGCCTCATCTGGACTATACCATAAAAAATACCCCGTACATCATTGAGGATGCATCTCAAATAATCACTGTGTCACATTACTCCAAAACGGATATTCAAAAATACTTTGGGGTTAGCGACGATAAAATAACGGTAACCCACCTTGCCGCAGATTCTATATTCAGGCCGCTGGACAGGAATAATGCAAAAAGAGTGATTTTTAATAAATATGGTGTGGATAAGAACTACTTGCTCTACCTTGGCGGCTTCAGCCGAAGGAAAAATATTGACAGGCTGATTAGGGCTTTTAAGAAGGTAATAACAGAAAAAGAAGAGGTAATCAACCTTCTGATTCTCGGAGAGCATTCCAGGTCCTTTGAAACCCTCTGGAGGCTCACTGAAGAGCTGGAACTCTGTGATTACGTCAAATTCCTGAATTTTGTCCCTACTGCTGATTTGCCATATTTCTATAATGGGGCAGAAATTTTCATTTATCCTTCATTATATGAAGGCTTTGGCCTGCCTCCCCTGGAAGCAATGCAATGTGGTATACCGGTCATAACCTCAAATGTCTCATCCATACCCGAAATTGTAGGAGATGCATGCTTGCTAATAAATCCCTATTCTGTGGAAAACATATCGGACTCAATAATCATGCTGCTTTCCGACATGGATAAATGGCAAAAATATAGCCTTATGGGTATTGAAAAGGCTAAAGAGTATTCCTGGCAGGAAACCGCAGCTAAAACTCTTGAAGCATATAGAAAATGTCTGGAAAAAACGCAATTCTAATATACATAATATAATATTAGAATACAAATAATATCATCAATGAACAAGGATAGCTTTAACCTCATTTGACGCCCATGCTCATTGCATGTCCTACAGCAAAACAAAAAATAAAATAAAGACATATAATTCCGTAGACTATGTTAATGATTTATGTTAATATAATAATATATTAAGTATGCAGCCTAAAATGTTCGATATGCCTGTATTTGAACCTACAGATCCAATACGGGAATCCAGGTATATGGCTCAATACCATGCCTCAGTCAAAGCTTATCCGCATCAGAGGAAGATAGCGGGCCATGTCAGGATACCCACCTAGTAAGAGCTAGGTGTCAAATTATGGCTAAACGGCATTTTGGGGCAAACAATACGAAAAAAGCTTTGGAGTATATCCAAGGCTTTTTCTTGCTTTTTATGTCCTATAAATCTCAGTTAATTTGGCTCCAGTCTATATACTCGTTCAGCTTGTCGGCAAATAGCTGAAGGTATTTGGCATCCAGCTCATCAAACCTATTTAGTTCAGGGCTGTCTATGTCCATTACTCCGTATAATATTCCATCCTTAACTATGGGTATTACTATTTCCGAATTGGAAGCACAATCACAGGCAATATGTCCCGGAAATAAGTGCACATTTGGTACAAGCTGTATTCTCATTTCAGCTGCCGCTGTACCGCATACTCCTTTTCCTGATTTGATTCTTGTACAGGCTGTCTTACCCTGAAAAGGGCCCAAAACCAATTCCCCTTTCTTCATAAGATAAAACCCTGCCCAGTTAATATCCTGAAGATTCGTATAAAGTAAAGCGGCCGCATTGGACAAATTGGCGAGCCAGTCGGATTCACTGGAAAGCAGGCCTTCCAATCTTACAAGCATAATCCTGTAAAACCTGTTCTTATCTTCGAATTCTATCCTGCCACTTTCATGCATAATTTACCCTCCTTACACTTATGCCCATTAATTCCATAATATTAATTTTGACAATGTGTACCTGCTATGCTATTTTTGAGTCATAATTACCTATTAAAACTTAGGAGAAACCATGAATAAGCTTAACAGAGACTTTTACTTGAGAGATACCCTGACTGTTGCCCGGGACTTATTGGGAAAACAACTCGTGCATGAGGCACGGGGTTGCAGACTGGTCGGAAAAATAGTCGAAACAGAGGCTTACACAGGCCCTGAAGATAAAGCTTGTCATGCCTACGGCAGAAGAAGAACCGAAAGAACCGAAGCAATGTATAGTATAGGCGGTTTTGCCTATATATTCATTATCTACGGAATGTATTGCTGTTTCAATGTAGTGACTGAACAGGAGGATTCACCCTCGGCTGTTCTTGTGAGGGCTGTCGAACCTGTTGAAGGAGCCGGGCATATGGCAGAATTACGATATGGCACTGCCCTGCATTCTTTAACTTCCAGACAAAAGATTGGATTATGCAATGGCCCGGGAAAACTATGTATAGCCATGGATATCGGGAAATCCGAAAACGGGCTTGATTTATGCGGCAGCACGCTTTATATATGTGATGCGCAAAACAAGCCTTTCAATATAAGGACTTCACCAAGGATTAACGTAGACTATGCAGGGGAATATAAAGATAAGCCCTGGAGGTTTTATATGGAAGAAAGCAAATATGTATCCAAGGCATGAGGGCTATGCTATCCTTTTACAGCCTGCATACTGCATGAATCGGTCTATAAGGCCGACATAATCACCTTCTATTAAAATATGATGGTTGGCTATCGGATTCCTTAAAAAATACCCGGTATCCGCATTCAGGTGTATTTTTAGCTGAGTCCTGCACATATTTTCATCTTCGAGGTTTTCCAAAAGCTCTCCGGACGCCAGGAAATATTTATCCAATCTGCCGCCCCCGCATTTAAATATGGTAACAGGCCCTTTTTTCATTATTCCTTGAACGCTAACCCCCATGTGAGATTCAAAGTGGTTTCTGATAACATAGCTATCGGTTAGACAGGTTGGAATAGTACAATGTGCCAATACAATATTGTTTTTTTCAATATCTATGTAGGCGGGATTTGCCATAAAAGACTTGCCGCCGGTAAGAATATTTAAAAGCAGCATTGAAAATACCGCCTGACAATCCCCTTCGCAGCCGGAAACAATGTCTTCATTGTTCAGATAGGATAAAGCAAGACAGCCGGTAGTATGATGTCTTAAAAGCAATTCAAAGCATCGTACAGTGATTGCATCAAGCCCGTAGTCTTCTATTAATTCTTTTAAAGCTAAATAGACCTTCATCCCTTCAGTTACATCCTTATTGTTTGGTTCCTTGAGTGAAGCCGCTCCGTCGATAAAATCTCCTGCCATTTTCTCCGCTTTGTAAATGTTGATTTCCTCCAGCCGCTGGCTGAATTCATGTAATTCGATGTTCTTAAATATGACTCCCCACTTTTTCTGAGCATCTATATAATCGACGCTGCTTGCGATGAGCCAATCAGAAGGAAATCCTACCACCCCAATAACGGTTTCATTTAACCTTTTCATTGCCATATAGATTTCATAATTGGCATTTATCTGGGATGTAATTTCATCAATGTTTCCGTGCAGTATAATCGAGTCTTCCCCGCACTCCTTGATCCATGCCAGTATTTCCATAGAAGCTGCGAGAGAATTATGCATACCGTCAGTTAATAGGATTACGGGCTTGGATAGCCTGCTGTATGTATCTTTGAAATAATTCTCAGTCCCGCCCGAACCTATAAAGATAATCGGCAAATCTACACTATCAGCTTCCTCGGGGTTAATAAAGGAAATATCAAACTCCTTTTTCAGCCCCGATATAATACTGTAGTGAGAATTTTCAACCTTAACGGCATCCTGCAATACAGAAAGCAAAGGAATTATCCCTAACTTCAGCCTCATTGAGCTTCACCCGCCTTTTGGAACCAATTCTTAGTTCCTAATATATTACAATTATACAAAAATAACCTGCTCACTGCAATCACTATTCAATGTGAATGGATAAGTCATTCCCCATTACTTTTTCATTTGTAAAACGCATTTCACCTTTTCCGCTATGTCTGCTGCAGTCAAGCCATACATCTCCATTAGTTTTTCCGGTTTACCGGACTTCCCGAATTTGTCCTGAACGCCTATTCTCAGTATCGGTACGGGATAATGCTCCCCAAGCACCTCAGCCACCGCACTTCCCAAACCCCCGATAATATTATGTTCTTCCGCCGTGACAATGGCTCCTGTCTCCTTGGCAGCTTTTACGATTATGTCAATATCAATAGGTTTTATTGTATGAATGTTTACTATCCTTACGCTTATCCCTTCCTGCTGAAGCAAAGACTTCGCTTCCAGAGCCCCATGCACCATAAGCCCGGTAGCAATGATAGTTGCATCACTTCCTTCGGCAAGTGCAATGCCCTTGCCTATCTCATATTTATATACATTTTCGTCATATATTACGGGAACGCCCAGCCTCCCCAGCCTCAAATAAACAGGCCCATCAATCTCTATTGCAGCCTTAACGGCATATTTGGTTTCTATCGCATCTGCCGGGCTTATTACCGTCATATTCGGCAGAGCCCTCATAATTGCAATATCCTCAATAGCCTGGTGTGAAGCTCCGTCTTCGCCCACTGATAAACCGGCATGAGATGCGCCGATCTTTACATTCAAGTTCGGATAGCATATTGAATTCCTTATTTGTTCAAAAGCCCTGCCCGCCGCAAATACAGCAAAAGTACTTGCAAAGGCGATTTTGCCGCAGGCTGCCATTCCCGCCGCCGAAGCCATCATATTGCTTTCGGCAATACCCATATTAAAAAACCTTTCAGGATACTTCTTTCTAAAATTATCTGTCTTTGTGGATTTTGACAAATCCGCATCAAAAACCACTATTCTATTGTCAGAGCCAAACTCAGCAAGGGCATTCCCATATGCTTCCCTCGTAGCTATCTTATCTGCCATTCTATTCTACCTCCAACTCTTCCAAGGCTTTACTCAATTCAGTAATTGCCTGGTCTTTTTGTTCTCTATTAGGGGCGCTTCCATGCCAGCCTGCCTGGTTTTCCATAAAGGAAACACCTTTCCCTTTAATTGTAGCCGCAATTATAATTGTAGGCTTTCCTTCAGTATTTATTGCTTGATCTATGGATTTTATTATTTTTTCAAAATCGTGTCCGTCCGCCTCTAATACATTCCATCCAAAAGCCTTGAATTTATCTGCTACGGGCTCAGGAGACATTACATCGGTAATCCTGCCGTCAATCTGCAAACCATTATAGTCCAGGAAGACTGTCAGGTTATCAAGCTTGTAATGGGCAGCAGCCATGAAAGCCTCCCAGACTTGACCCTCCTGAATCTCTCCGTCCCCTATTATGGCATAAACCCTATAGCCCTTCTTATCCAACCTGCCCGCCATAGCCATTCCTACAGCTGCTGAAATGCCTTGTCCCAAGGACCCTGTGGACATATCCACCCCTGGCACACTTCTCATATTGGGATGTCCTTCAAGGTAACTGTCTATATTCCTGAAAGTTAACAGATCCTCCTTAGGGAAAAATCCTCTTTCTGCCAAAACTGCATAAAGAGCGGGAGTACAATGCCCTTTGGACAACACAAACCTGTCCCTGTCTTCCCATAAAGGTCTCTTTGGATCAACACGCATTTTAGCAAAGTATAATGCTGTTAAAATATCTGCGCAGGAAAGGGATCCTCCCGGGTGCCCCGATGCTGCACTAAATACTTCATTGATGATATGTATTCGAACTTTCGCCGCATACCTTTTCAGTTCTCTAATGTCATGTTTATTCATTACTGCCTCCTTAGTTTTTATTAAATTTAAGTTCAAATCACCATATGTACATTATTCGACTTATTAATTACATATTCCTTTTAGTATTGAATATAATCTCTTGAAATATAATACACTTAATGCTAAATTTCTATATAGAACTCACAATATGAAGACAGGAGCTGAAATAATGAAGAGCGAAATAATAGAAAAATACATTGTTTCCAACAATAAGGTTATGCCTGTATCGGAAGCCATGTTACCTTCTGAGGGTTCTTACCGGATTATTTATGAGGTAGTAAGAATAATATCAGGGGTTCCACTTTTTCTTGAAAAACATATGGCCAGATTAGAGGCTTCATCCAGGCTTATGAATTATTCCATTAAAAATATCTCCAATGAAATCCAAAGCAATATTATAATGCTCATAAAGGCAAATCACAGTCCCGACAAGAATGTGAAAATAATAGTATATAATTTGGATAATCCTATCCCCGACTATATGATATATTTCATTCAAAGCAGTTACCCAACCCCCGAGGAGTACAGAATGGGAGTACATGGAATATTGCTTAATGAAGAAAGAGGTAATCCCAATGCCAAGGTGCTGAATATTAGCTTTAAAGAGCGGATTGCTTCTGCTTTGGCTGACTCAAATGCTTATGAAACATTTTTGGTAAACAAGGAAAATGAGATTACGGAAGGCAGCCGCTCCAATGTATTTTTTACCAAAAACGGCGCAGTTATTACGGCTCCCAAAGGTAATGTACTAATGGGAATAACCCGTTTATGCATATTTGAGCTCTGCAAAAATCTAGGAATTGAAATTGAGGAAAAACCCATACCCGTGTCTGCTCTGAGAAACATGGATGGTGTGTTTATAACTGGAACCTCGCCGAAGATCCTCCCTGTTAGATCAATTGATGATATGGTCTTCAACTCTGCAGACAATCCGATAATCAAGGCACTTATAAAAGCCTATGACGATGTAGTGGCGGAATATATTAATCAAAGAAAAGAATAGGAACGCGCAAAGAATGAGCAGTTGGCTATTGAACATTCGGAGAAAAATGTGACACAGTTTGTGAATTACTCCGGCTGTAGGGGAAGTATGTTCTCCTCACCTTCCAAAGCCAGCAAAATCATTGGCGAGGGTCCCATCTCTGTAGGCCCGTCTGATGATTTTACCTGGAGGTATTCCCGTTCCGGGGTCAATGGAAGATTTCGTCAAAAATAGCTTCCCCACGCCGGTATTTGCTCTCCATATAGGTGTTAGCTGATATACAAAGGCTTTGCTCATATGTGTTTACATCCACGGGCATTTAAATAAAGGATATAATATGCTGAAGCATATTATATCATAAATGTGACAGGTCTGCATATAGTACTGGGGGATATCAAAAAAAGCAGAGGTGTAAATTCTTGACAACATCTTCAGGATATAATAAAATTAGCTTACTATATGTTTCGCACTGAACATGTCGCATTAAATCCATACAAAACATTTTCATAGCCTTGGTAATAATGTGTATTTCCCAGAAAAATGAAATGGACAAGATTATTATAAGGATTTTTTATTTGACCTTTTGAATATTAATAGTTGGGAGTAGATAATATGGAAAGATTCAGCAATATTTCGATGGCGGTAGTCAGAAGGCTTCCAAAATATCACAGATACTTAAGGGAATTATTGAATAATGGTATAGGAAGGGTATCATCCCAAGAGCTTAGTCGTATCACAGGGTTTACGGCATCACAGATAAGGCAGGATCTAAATTGCTTCGGGGGTTTCGGGCAGCAAGGCTATGGTTATAATGTGGAAGAATTGTACCAGGAGTTAGGAAATATACTGGGGCTGAACAGGACATACAAGACTATAATTATCGGTGCAGGCAACGTAGGAAGAGCTATTGCTAATTATACTTTCTTTGAAGAAAGCGGTTTTAAGCTTTATGGTATGTTTGACAATAGCCCCAAAAAAATAGGCGACATAGTAAAAGGTCATAAGGTTTTGCCCATCGAACAGGTTGAAAATTTCATTAAAGAGAACGGTATAGAGATAGGCATTCTTTGCACACCTAAGGAAGGCACACAAAAAATAGCAGAAACGCTTGTGAATTGCAATATAACGGCAATATGGAATTTTGCTCCGGTTGATCTTAAGCTGGAGGGCAATGTAATTATTGAGAATGTTCACTTAAGCGAAAGCTTATTTACAATATCATTCCTTCTTAAAGAGAGAGAGGATATGAAAAAATGAAGAAATTGAGTTGTAAGGAGATAACACAGGGGTTGTTTCCTTATATGAGCGTTAGTATTTTACGTCCGCAAGGTCGAACAGTGTTCGCCCGACCGGATGTATTTTTAATTGTGTAGGAAAGCGCGAAATATGGTAGAATAGTAAGCATATAGCAAGTCATTTTACGGGCATTGGGGGGTATTGCGTGGAGATTTATGCACTCATCGGACAAAGCGGCACCGGAAAAAGCTATAAAGCTTTTATAGTTGCAAAAGAAATGGATATAGCTTATATAATCGATGACGGATTATTAATAGGCGGTACAAGGGTTATAGCCGGTCAGTCGGCAAAAAGGGAAGACACACGTATAGCATCTGTAAGAAGAGCACTTTTTAATGATCCCGAGCATAGGAAAAAGGTTAAAAATGCTATAGAAGAAATAAATCCGGAAAGGCTTCTTATACTTGGCACTTCTCTTAAAATGGTTCAGGAAATACGTCAGGTTTTGGGACTGCCTGAGTTTCATAAGGTATTGAATATAGAGGATGTATCGACTGAGAAGGAAATCGAGGCTGCAAAAAAATCACGGCGTGAGGATGGAAAGCATGTCATACCTGTGCCTACCTTTGAAGTCAAAAAGGATTTTTCAGGATATTTTATTGATTCACTAAAGATATTCAGTAAGAAGGGTCGATTTTCGGACATTGTGGAAAAGACTATTATAAGGCCTACCTTCAGCTACTTGGGGAAATATGAACTTACCAAAGCCGCACTTGTACAGATTATCAGCATATGCATATCAGAGGTAGAGAGAGTAAATAAAATAATGAAAATCAGGATAGAGAATAAGCCTGACGGAGTAGTAATTGATATAGATTTGTCAGTAAAGCTTATTACAAGGATTGACCTTATGGTAGTTGAACTCCAGAAAAAGCTTGTGGAAGGAATAGAATACATGACGGGATTAAATGTGCTAAGTATAAATATAACGGTGAAGGGTATTTCTGCATGATCAGACGCGAGATACGAGATACGAGAAACGAGATTAGGGCGGGGCGTTGGAGTGCGAGGCACGAGGTGCGGGGTTACGAGGTTTCGGGGAGATTTCGGACAATACTTGAGGGTTTTAGATCCTCCGCTGTGTTCAGGATGGCCCGGGATAGACATTGCAGTCTTGATGAATTAATACTCTACGGGAGAATTTAAATGGAGATTACAGAAGTCGAAAACGGTTTGATTTTAGAATATGTGGAAGACTTTGAAGCCAGGCATATATTTGAATGCGGTCAGTGTTTCCGCTGGAAGAAAGAACAAGACGGAAGCTACACCGGAATTGCCTATGGAAGGGTGCTTAATGTAAAATCTGACTACGAAAATGGGATTGTGCTTCTTGGCAATACCAACCTTAAGGACTTTTGGAGTATATGGTTTGACTATTTTGACCTTGGTAGAAATTACGGTGCCATAAAAGAAGCTCTTTCGGAGGATCCTGTTCTTGGTATGGCAATAAGTCATGGGAAAGGCATAAGAATATTGAAGCAAGAGCCATGGGAGCTGCTGATATCTTATATTATATCTGCAAACAACAGCATACCTATGATATCCAGAAGTGTAGGCCTGCTTTCAGAAATGTACGGTAAACAGATTCATTACAGGGGAGAGGCGTATTATGCTTTTCCAGATCCGGTGAAGCTTCTTGAGGCCGGTATTGATGGGATATCCTTATGTCGAGCCGGATTCAGATGCAAGTATATTTATCAGGCTGCAAAAATGGTGGAAGCAGGGGAAATAAGGCTGCAGGAAATTGCCTCCATGGATATTGATAATGCCAGGACAACTCTAATGAAGATTCCCGGCGTCGGTCCAAAAGTAGCCGATTGCATAATGCTTTTTTCGATGCAAAAATATGGGGCTTATCCTGTGGATGTTTGGGTAAAAAGGGTAACGAAGCATTTCTTTTTTGATAGGGATGTCAAAATGAAAGAGATACAGCGCTTTGCAGAGGAAAAATTCGGAGATATGGCGGGATTTGCCCAGGAATACCTTTTTTATTTTGCAAGAGATTTGAATTGTAAATGAAATGGAAGTTTAATATGCTGCCTATAACATCTTTGACCGAAATTTTGATGGACTCTGTGAAATATCGAGCAAACAGTATAAATATAGAGGAATATTGATATAATATCAAATATCAGCAGCTATTTGGCGTATTAGGGTTTATTTGGCTTATTTAGGAGTTTGATAATGTATTTACCATAAATTATTATAATAAGTGTAGTTAGCACTCAGCTTAAGCGAGTGCTAATAAAAAGGATACATAATGTTAAAAATAATTACTTTTAAGGAGGATTATGTATGAATATCAAGCCACTTGGTGACAGAGTCATTATTAAGGTCATCGAAAGTGAAGAAACAACGAAGAGCGGTATAGTGCTTCCGGGCACCGCAAAGGAAAAACCAATGCAGGGTGAAGTGCTTGCAGTAGGTTCCGGTGAAATGGTTGACGGTAAGAAAATTCCGCTGGAATTAAAGGTCGGCGATAGGGTCATATACTCTAAATATGCAGGAACAGAAGTGAAAATGGACGGTAATGAGTATCTGATTGTCAGGCAGAGTGACGTTTTGGCAATAGTCGAATAAATAAGGAGGCGATATATATGGCAAAACAAATTAAATATTCGGAGGATGCAAGAAGATCACTTGAAAGCGGTGTAAATCAGCTTGCAAACACAGTTAAAATTACCTTGGGACCAAAGGGCAGGAATGTAGTTCTGGATAAGAAGTTCGGCTCACCGGTAATTACTAACGATGGAGTTACAATAGCAAAAGAAATAGAGCTTGAAGACCCCTTTGAAAATATGGGGGCGCAGCTTGTCAAGGAAGTTGCAACAAAAACAAACGATGTAGCAGGAGATGGTACTACTACGGCAACACTTCTTGCACAGGCAATGATAAGAGAAGGCCTTAAAAATGTTGCAGCAGGTGCAAACCCGATAATAGTAAAGAAGGGCATTCAAAAAGCTGTTGATACGGCAGTAGGAGAACTCAAGAAAACTTCAAGGCCAATTGAGAGCAAAGAAGCTATCACGCAGGTTGCTTCTATTTCTGCAGCTGATGAAACAATAGGCGAGCTTATTGCAGAAGCAATGGAGAAGGTAGGCAAGGATGGCGTTATCACAGTTGAAGAATCTAATACATTCGGGACAACTCTTGATGTAGTAGAAGGCATGCAGTTTGACAGAGGCTGCATATCACTGTATATGGTTACCGATACCGAGAAGATGGAAGCTGTGCTTGATGATGCATATATACTTATTACCGATAAGAAAATATCCAACATACAGGAGCTGCTTCCAATTTTGGAGCAGATAGTACAGCAGGGCAAAAAGCTTCTGATAATCGCTGAAGACGTCGAGGGGGAAGCCTTATCGACATTGGTTGTCAACAAACTGAGAGGAACCTTTACCTGCGTAGCCGTAAAGGCTCCGGGATTCGGAGACAGAAGAAAGGCAATGCTGGAGGATATTGCGATACTTACAGATGGGCAAGTTATTTCAGAAGAACTGGGATTGGAGCTTAAGGAAGCCAAACTGAGTCAACTGGGCAGGGCAAGGCAGGTTAAAGTTCAAAAGGAAAACACTATTATTGTTGACGGGGCAGGAGATGCCAAAGCAATAAAAGACAGGATCAAACAGCTTAAAACACAGATAGAAGAAACTACTTCCGACTTCGATAAGGAAAAGCTTCAGGAAAGACTTGCCAAGCTTTCAGGCGGTGTAGCGGTCATCAAGGTTGGCGCTGCTACAGAGACAGAGCTTAAAGAAAGGAAGCACAGGATAGAGGACGCTCTCGCAGCGACAAGAGCAGCAGTTGAGGAAGGCATAGTGGCCGGCGGCGGCACTGCACTTGTAAATGCAATACCTGCTGTGGGAGCACTAATCAGCGGAGCAGACGGGGACGAAAAAACAGGTGTAAGGATAGTAAAAAGAGCCCTGGAAGAACCGGTAAGACAGATTGCAGAAAATGCAGGACTTGAGGGTTCAGTAGTAGTAGAAAAGGTTATGGCAAGCAAGCCCGGGATCGGATTCGATGTTTTACGTGAAGAATACGTTGATATGATTAAGGCCGGCATTGTTGACCCGACGAAGGTAGCAAGATCTGCACTGCAAAATGCGGCTTCTGTTGCAGCACTGCTGCTTACTACGGAAGGTGTGGTTGCGGACATTCCCGAGAAGGAAAAGCCAATGATGCCTGGAGGCGGCATGGGCGGAGACATGATGTATTAAAATGAAAACTCGGTGATTTTAATCACCGGGTTTTTTTATGATCTTTTCGAATTCATTTTGGGGAAGAGGTCTGCTGAAATAAAATCCCTGTACTATATCGCAGCCCCTGTCCCTTAAGATATTATATTGTTCGACAGTTTCAACTCCTTCTGCGGTTACACTCAATCTTAAGTTATGGCCCATTGCTAGTATACTGGATACAATTCTTGAGTTTTTAACATTTTCATTTATGTCATGTATGAAGCTACGGTCTATTTTTATTGTAGTAATGGCAAAATTCTTAAGATAATTCAAAGATGAGTAACCGGTTCCGAAATCATCAAGGGCTATCCGAATTCCCATTTTTTTAAGCCTTTCCAGGATTGTCGCAATATACTGATAATTTTTCACTGCAACGCTTTCAGTAATCTCAAGCTCCAGGTATTCCGGAGCAAGACCTGTTTCTTTGAGAATACCGGAAACCATGTCAATAAAATCATTCTGGATTAGTTGTACGGCTGATAAGTTAACAGATACATAGATCGGCTTGAAGCCTGAATCCTGCCATAATTTATTCTGCATACAGGCGGTATATAGTACCCATCTTCCGATAAGTATTATTAATCCGTTAGCTTCTGAAACAGGGATAAATTTGCTGGGACTGATTATGCCAAGCTCGGGATGATTCCATCTTATAAGAGCTTCGCATCCTATTATTTCTTTGGTTCTTGCATCAATTTGAGGTTGATAGTGTAAAGAAAATTCGCCGTTGTCCAATGCATAATGCATATTGCTGTCCAAATTCATCTGCTCTAAAAGCCGTGCATTGACTGAAGGATCATATAGCTGGTAAGTATCACAGCCCTGACCTTTTGCTTTTTGCATTGCGGAGTAAGCATTTCTAAATAGGCTTTCGCTGTTTTCTCCATCTTCCGGATAGAAAGCAATTCCTATGCAGGCAGTGATATAAAACCTGTTTTCATATACAGTCCATGGCTGCTTGATAATATTCCGGATTTCATCAGACAGTCTTATAATTTCATCTTTTTCATGGAAGTCTTTAAACAATATGGCAAATCTGTCTTCACCGATATGAAAAATCAGGTGGTTCCGATCTTTGAACCAACTGACCTTTTCGGCTATGCTTTTCAACAGTCTGTCGCCCGCCTTATGACCTAAAGTGTTGTTTATGCTTTTAAACTTATCAATATCAAGTATCATGATTGAAATCCTACTATTCTCATTGCAAGCCTTTTCAAGTTCCATATCAAGGGTTTTATTAAAAAGCACCTTGTTTGGAAGCTGTGTAAGGGCGTCATAATATGACAGACGGGTTATAGTATCCATCATTTCATTAAAGCTTCTTGACGCATCTCCAAATTCATCTTCAGTATCAATTTCCGACCTTACTGTAAGGTCTCCTGCTGATGCTCTGTTAAATACTTTACTTAACTTGATTATTGGGGAGGATATGCTCTTGGAAAAGAAAAATCCGAGGGCTGAAGCTGTTATCAGCCCAACCAGGCTAATCAGCATAAGGCGGGTTGATGCATATTTAATAGGTGTAAGCCAGTAGTTTACGGGTATGTTTATTACCAGCTTCCAATTATCTGTGTTTGGAATTTTATGATAATAATTCATAAAGGTGTTATTTTTAGAGTGATATTTATTATAACCTTTTTCATTTGCAAGTATTTCCGAATGCATTTGCGCCACATAGTCGTCAGCTGTGCCGGACCCCAGGTATGCAACATTCTGCAAAATGAATTCTTCATTGAGATGGGCTACGATGTAACCGTTCTTGTCTACTACATATGAGTAGGAGTCAGGATAGTTGTATTTAAGATTATGTATAATCTTTGAAAGCTTAACAAGGTTTATTGAACCTGCCATAACTCCTATAATTTCTCCATTGTCTCCTATTATCGGTGCTGCAACAATAGTAATAGGTTTTTTGTTGGTCCTGGAGGTAATAGGATTTGAAATATTTGCATTGCCTTCCATGGCAGCTTTGAAATATTCCCGGTCACTGACATTTCCTACATTTCTTCTTAGAGTTGTATTATAATCTCCGTCTGGGTCTGCAACCATGAAATGATCATATATATCGAGCCTGCCGGCAACCTCTTCGCGCAGATAAGGCTCAATCTGATCCCAATCCATTGTCTTAACAATCGGAGAATTGGCATACACCCTTATTTCCTGAATCCGTTCCGTAAGCCAGTTGCCGATAAATTCCGAATACAGTTCCGCATTCTTCTCGCTGTTTTCATTAATCATTTTTTCAAGGATATGACCTGTAAGTTTTTCAGACATTATTATGAATACCAAAGATTCCAATATGCAAATAACCAATATCATTGCAAGAATTTTGAACACTATACTTCTGCTTTTGATTTTAAACATATCTGCCTCCATAGTATGATTGAATATAACAGTACAAATTCCATCTATGTCAGATTATATCAAAAATTGTTGTATATGGCTACAGTGGCAAGAAATAAATATTGTCCTGTTGCCTTTACTTTTTACAGAAAGAATTTGCACATTTTTCAAGTACGTTGGGGGTGTGCTTGAAAATTTGATTATCTGCTGCTAAAACTGATATAATTAGATTTATAGATTAAGGTTTTTCCTGAATTTTATATCATGTGAGGTGATAACATGAACGAGAAAGATAAAAAGGAAGCCCAAGGTGTTGAGGGATTTACCCATATAAACGATAAAGGCTATGCCAAAATGGTGGATGTGTCTGAAAAAGAAGAAAGTGTAAGGGAAGCAATTGCAAGAGGCTCTGTATATATGAAAAGGGAAACCCTTAAGGCTATAGCGGAAGGTAAAATCAAGAAAGGCGATGTTCTGTCTGTTGCCCAGGTAGGCGGTATAATGGGAGCCAAGTCAACCTCTGATATAATACCTATGTGTCACAACATAAATATTTATGGAGCGGATATTGAGTTTCAGGCTGATCTGGAGAACTCCAAGATTGATATTGAAGCGGTTGTGAAGACTATAGGCGTCACGGGGGTTGAAATGGAGGCATTGACGGCAGTATCCATTGCGGCATTGACCATATATGATATGTGCAAGGCCATTGATAAATTTATGGTTATAAGCGACATACATCTTGTACATAAAAGGGGCGGCAAGTCGGGTGAATTCAATTTCAGCGAGAAACTGTACGAGAGCATTAGAAATACCAGGTGCTGATGTGCGCAGCAGAAATAAAGCAGTCGGGAGATGAAAGACAATGGATGGATTCAGCGTAGGAATAATAACAATAAGCGATAAGGGTTCAATAGGAGCTAGGGCAGATGCTTCAGGTCCGGTTATTAGGGACATTATAAAGCAGGCAGGGGGCAGGGTGGAGAAATATGTTATTGTCCCCGATGAGAAGCAGGAAATAAAGGAAGCAATTATTGACATGTCGGATAGTCTAAGACTGAATCTGATATTGACAACAGGGGGCACCGGTTTTTCCGAAAGGGATATAACCCCTGAAGCAACTATGGAGGTTGTTGAAAAGTGTGTGCCGGGCATACCTGAGGCAATGAGAGCAAAAAGCCTGCTAATTACTCCGAAGGCAATGCTCTCAAGGGCCCAGGCAGGTATTCGGAAGGGGTCTTTGATAATAAACCTTCCGGGAAGCCCCAAGGGTGCAGAAGAAAATTTGGAGGCAATACTGCCTGCACTGAAGCATGGCATTGAGATATTGACAGGCCGGGCATCAGAGTGCGGGGAGAAATGAAAAGTCTATACCCATTTAGGGTATGGACTTTTCATTTCAGGCTATAACACATAAGGAGAATAATGCGACATAGTTTGTGAATTACTCCGGCTGTAGGGGAAGTATGTTCTCCTCACCTTCCAAAGCCAGCAAAATCATTGGCGAGGGTCCCATCTCTGCAAGCCCGTCTGATGATTTTGCCCGGAAGCCTTTACGTTCCGAGGTCAGTG
>JAKPKE010000285.1 GCA_029553855.1 Bacillota bacterium
GGATTGAAGAACTTGAGGCAATACGCCTTAAGGATCTTGAAGGTATGGAGCAGGAGGATTGTGCCGATAAAATGGAGGTATCACGGCAAACTTTCCAACGGATTTTAAGCGCCGCAAGAGAAAAGATTGCCGACAGTCTTATAAATGGAAAGGCTATAAGAATTGAGGGCGGCAATTACACTCGAAATATATGCCCTGTTAGGTGTCTTGATTGCGGAAGACACTGGAATGAGAGCTACGAAAACTTTGAAAGAGTTTTAAACGGCGAGCTTAATTGCCCTGCATGCAATTCTAAAAGTATTGAATGCTTTCCCGGAGAGAAAAAGAAGTTTTGCAGACGCAACTGCTGGAGACACGGGAGAGAATAATAAGCTGAAAAGGATAACTTTTCAGCTTATTTTCAACTGCTACTGTTTGTACTGCGGTTCTTGCTTTTCTATATATTTTTGTCTTCCCTTCAGAGTAACAACGGCATTATCTAATGTCTGTGCCAATTGCTGAAAAGTCTGTTTTGCTTGCTGGTCCTGGGTTTCGAGGGAAAAGGTTTTCATGCTGGCCGCTGCGCTTTGAACAGAAGCAATTGCTTGCTGAAGCTGTGTACCTATTGTCATTCTTCCTGCCTCCTTTCAAAACAACTATATATTTAGCCTTTTGGTCTGAAAACCAAGGCAGCTAAAAAACCAAAAATAATAGCAGAGGATATCCCCGCACTGGGAATCTCAAAAATACCGGTCAGAACACCTATGAGCCCCGCTTTTTCGGCTTCCTGCAGGGCGCCCTTTACAAGCTGGTTGCCGAAGCTGCTTATAGGTACGGAGGCGCCTGCCCCCGCAAATTTTACCAACTTGTCATATAAACCAAAACCCCCAAGGACAGAGCCGGTTACAACCAAAGTGCAGGTAGTATGGGCCGGAGTCAGCTTCAGCCCATCCATCAGAAGCTGCCCTATGACGCATATTGCTCCGCCGACAATAAATGCCCAAATGAACTTTTCCAACACAACATCTCCTTTTAGATTTCTATTGCTACTGCGTGAGCTACACAAGGAATAGTTTCCTTTTGCTGGTACGACATAGGAGACAGCAGTGCACCGGTTGCAACAATAAGGATTTTGTGCAGTTCCCGCCTTTTCAGACGGTTAAGCAGATGTCCGTAAGTTGCCGTTGCTGCGCAGGCACAGCCGCTTCCTCCTGCAAAAACCGGCTGGTCATCTTTATACATAAGTATCCCGCAATCCGTCAGCTTTTCTTCCGGTATTTTCACTCCGTGCTTTTTTAGAAGGTCCCCTGCAATGCTATGCCCGACTCTTCCCAAATCACCGGTTGCGATCAGGTCATATTGCGAAGCATCCGCATTCAAGTCCCTGAAATGTGCCTCTATCGTGTCAACTGCCGCCGGAGCCATTGCCACTCCCATATTAAAGGGGTCGGAAAGTCCCATATCCACTACCCGCCCGATGGTCGCCGCAGCGACACGAGGGCCCTCTCCCTCGGAAGATATAACTGCCGCACCGGCCCCCGTCACTGTCCATTGGGCGGTTGGCGGCTTTTGTGCGCCATATTCGTTTGGATACCTGTATTGTTTTTCTGCTGCTGCATTATGGCTGGAGGTACCGGTCAGTGCATGATTTGCGAATCCGGCATCCACAATAAGAGAGGCGAGAGACAAGCCTTCCGCGCAGCTGGAGCAGGCACCGTATATACCTAAATAGGGAACCGCCAATGTACGGGCGGTAAAGCTGCTGGGCACAATTTGATTGATAAGGTCCCCGCTTAGAAAAAATTGAATATCCTCCTTTTTCAAGCCTGCCTTTTTTATTGCTGTTTCACAAGCCTGTTCCAACAGTTTCTTTTCTGCTTTTTCATAGCTTTCCTGTCCAAGCCAAAGGTCATCATGCAGAAGATCAAAATCCTTTGCCAATGCTCCCTGTGCTTCAAAAGGTCCGCCTATAGCCGCAGAACCTGTTATTATCGGCTTTGAATCAAAAACCCAGGTTTGATGGCCTTGAAGCATTTACATCCCACCTAACATTTTTATTGTGACCTTCACTAATGCAACTATAAAGGCTGAGAAGACACCGTATACAATGACCGGCCCCGCCAGTTTGAACATATTTCCTCCTACTCCCAGGACAAAGCCTTCGCTTTTATGCTCAAGTGCGGCCGAAGCTATAGTATTGGCAAATCCGGTCACCGGTATGGCGGTACCTGCCCCTCCCCACTGTGCCAGATGATCATAGACTCCGAAGCAGGTAAGCAGGACAGATAAAAATATAAGTGTAGCGGCAGTAGGACTTCCGGAGGTTATTTCGTCAAACTTGAAATAATTTATATAAATCCACTGTATTACTTGACCTATCGTACAGATAATGCCGCCGGTAAAAAAAGCCCTTACACAGTTCACGAATATGGGCCTTTTGGGCTCCCTTACTTTGGCTAATTTCTGGTATTGCTGCTGTGTTGGGGATTGTTTCTTTTTCTTTTTATTGGACATATGTATCACCTTCTATTTTAGAAGATATGGTTTAAGTGCTTTAAGCAATTTTTCTAGTTTTTCTGCGTTTTTATTATACATGGCCTTTGCATCTTCATTCTGTGTTTCCAAAGCAAATGTCATAAGGTCTGCCTGGCTTTTTTCCAGGCCGGCATATAACATTTCTTTTACCTTGGACTGAGGATTTTGTATGGAATCATCAAAAAGGTCAATATACAGCTCCCCCGATGAATCTACCTGCGCAATAAAGACATTGTCCGGGGATAAGCCTGCTTTTTTCAGCTCAGTCTCAAGCCAATTCCGGTTATACCCTATAGAAGCCAGCGGCTCGTTTAGTATATTGCCATCCAGTATTACTGTCTGAGGCTCTGCCAATGGCGCAGTCTTGATTCCCATGTCACGGGCAGTAATCGGCTTTTTGTCGGATTTCAGAAATACATTTATGTCTCCGGAAGCCTCGAGCACAGCAAATTCAACGTCGGATAAGGAAAAAGCATTTTTTGACCGAAGCTCCCTTAGAAGCTCTTCACCTGTAAGCCTTGCTTTAAGAAGATTTTCTTCCATAACCCTTCCGTGCTTTATCAAAACGGTTTCCTTTCCATATATAAAATCGTGCACCCATTTGCTTTTCAGTGACAGGTATTCCAGAGCAATAATGCCGACTACCCATACTCCCAGCGGAATAAGTCCCAGAACGGGATTTGCAATAGCGTTTGTTGAGATAATAGCCGCAAGTACTGCCATAACTATATAACCAACCATATGAAAAGGGGTTATCCGGGTTATATTTTTCTTGCCCGTAAGGCGTATTGCCACGAACAATAAGACAAATATTAATATAGACCTGATCAGGATTTGCAACCATATACTCATGTTATCGTTCACCTAATTCCCTTTATATTGAGGTTCCCGGTATTCTATCTCCGACAGCCTTTTTTCAAGATCATATATGATTTCTGAAGTTGTTTCCACAGCTTTATCGTATACTGCCCTGATTTCCTCTTTTTGAGCCTGGGCTGAATATAATCTGATGGTTCCCTGACTTCCCTTTAATGTGGCAAGTACCTTATTGACCTGCGATGCAACCGTCATAAACAATCCCTCCGTTTCCCATATTAGTTTTCCTTTAAGTTTGTGATTTATACAAAAGTGTTTTTATGACTGTTTCAGCCAGAGATAAATTGCGTAGATAAAAGGGAAATATATTGGAATGATAGAATCTACTGTATATATGACAAGAATAGCTAATAAAGCCGCACAGGAGGGAAAAGTATGGAGCAGAGAAAAAACGGGAAAGTCGAGCCGCATTACTACTCTGAACGACTCAAACGAAAATTGGACAAGCTTCGCTTTGCGCCCGCCACCGTTGTCGAGGCTCCGTCCGGATATGGAAAGACCACGGCGATACGGGACTATTTGGAAGCTGAGCTTCCCACAGGTACGCCCGTCTATTGGTTCACCGCATCGGATGAAGCACCCGCCGCAGGTTATAGGCGTTTGTGCCGTGAAATTGAGAAAATTGACAGGGATGCAGGTAAACGTCTTTTCAAAATCCAGCTGCCGAACGCAGCCACCATCGGCGAAGCAGTGGATGCCTTGAAATCTATCCGATGCATGTATGAATCCTATCTTGTCATAGATAATTTTCAACTGATAGATAATGCGCTTATGCCTGCCTTTTTTACCGCTCTCCTGGAACATGGAGGAAAAGGCTTACATGTAATCATAGTAACCCAAATGCTCAAGAGGAATATGCTTGCTGCCGTTACGGGCAGTGGGCTTCTGCACATCAGCACAGCAGATCTCAGGCTTTGTTCTGAGGACATCTGCCGTTACTATGCCCTTGCCAATATGAGCATTACCCCGGAGGAGGCACAGGACGTTGAGTGCTACACTGAAGGCTGGATTATAGCAGTCTATTTACAGCTCCGTGCTTTCAGGGAAACGGGGAAACTTTCCAATGCAGTTGGAATTCTGGCCCTCATGGAGCATTTGGTATGGGATGGGCTGACGGTCGAGCAGAAAATATTTCTTTTATATCTGTCACCTTTTGAGATGGTTACCGTACAGCAGGCATGTGCTCTCATGGGCTGCAGTACGCTGCCGGAATACGCCATGAATGCGCTGGCAAGTCCGTTTATACGCTATGAGCCGGCCGCGGGGCTGTATGAGCTGCACAGTATTCTAAACGAACTGCTTATACAAAAACGCAGGGAGCGTGGAGCGGACTTTGAACGTGAATGCTTATTGAGGGCAGGAGATTTTTGCAGAGACGATGGCCAAACCGCAGCGGCACTGGGTTTTTATGCACAGGCCATGGATTACGGGCGGATACTCTCCCTTGACCTTTCTCACATGACCTTTGAGACAGTAAATGGTGTGCCCTTTGCGGAGCTGGCTCTTGACACAGCAAAGAATTGCCCCTCAGATCTAAAAAAGGAGCACATCCTTTCCATGCTTCGAATTGCCTGGACACTTCTGAATTATGGGATGAATGATGAGTTCAATGTGCTGATGGACGAGTTGCGCGAAATGCTTGATACAGGTGGCCAAGTGCTGCCGTACCGTTCTGCCCGGAATGCTGCAGATTCGCAGTTGATCGGCGAATGGATGCTTCTTTACTCATTCAGAAGTTTCCCCCACCTGAATGAGATGACAGCCGACCTGAGGCAGGCGGCCTTGATTCTGGGAAATCGGTGCTCGCAGGTAATCCTTCCTGCCACGCCCTGGTGCTTTGGCAATTATTCTCCGCTGACTGAGTTCTACATTACTCCCGGTGAGGCCGAAGGAGAGGCCGAGGCATTAGAGGAGTACATCGCCATCTATTCACGTCTTACGAATGGTCACGGCAGCGGTGCGGATGCGCTGTTTCGTGCGGAACTGGCCTATCAGAGAGGAGATTTAAGCAATGCGGAGATACTTGCCTACAAGGCGGCGTTTCTTGCCGAAAGCAAGCAGCAAAGCGTGGTTCAGTTGGGTGCTGCCATACTGCTGGCCCACATTGCGCTGCACAAGGAAGATACAGCCGGATGGCAGTGTGCTATCGATTCAATGGAACGTGCCGCCTCCTTCGACCGGCAGGACACATTTGTTATTCGCTCGCTTCTGGACATTATCCGGGGTGTGCTGCTAAACGAATTTCAAAATCAGACAAGTATTGCTGATTGGCTGAAAAATGCCGATTTTGCGGGACGCTGCCCGTCACCCTCAATGACAAACAATGCATTGTTCGTGCACCTTAGCTTTCTCATGCACCAAGGTGAGTTTGCGCGAGTGATAGGAACGGTGGAGGCCGTACGGCCGGCGGAGGGGCTATTGAGTCCCTATAGAGATATCTTTGCATGTTTCCTTATGGCTGTCAGCCATATGGCGCTGGGCAATCGTGCCAAGGCTGCCGAGTTTGTGGAATATGCAGCTCGAAGGGCTCTTCCCGATGGGCTGGTGTCTCCCTTTGCCGCTTATTCCAGGCTGCTTCATGGTCTGGTTGATGAGGTCATCGAGCGGGACCATCCCGCGCTTTTGGACAAGTTCAAGGCTGTCAGGAAGCGATTTTCAGAAGGTTGGTTCACGTTGCGTGAAGCCTATTTTCGATGCGAATTGCCTGCTGACCTGACCCCACGGGAATACGAGGTGGCAAAGTTAGCTGCTGAAGGCTTACGCAACAGTGAGATTGCGGAAAAGCTGGTAGTGACCGAAAGCACGGTGCGCGCGCATCTGCGCGCTATATTTCGGAAGCTCCAAATCGACCGCCGCACCAAGCTAATAGAGAAGATGAAATCATAATAGTCCAAAAGATTGTCCATTCGGACAATTGCAATAAAAAATCCTGTTCTATAGTATATCTGTAGAATGGGATTTGTTCTTTATCCGCCATGAAAGGAGGCATGTGAATGAGCTATATTAAAACCGTGCTGCCTATGAAGGGTTATAGGTTGTTTATGGAAATGAAAGGGGGCAGTGCGGTAATAGTAGACTTTTCCAATAAGCTGCACACGGTTAAATATGCTGAGCTTGCAGAGGAAGCATTCTTCCGGACTGCCGCAACCGACGGTGATTATGTCATCTGGGACGATGGGAGGCTGCGCCTGACCGTCAACGAACTGATGGAGGTGGTTTTATTGGGATGACTGCAGCGAGCAGAATGGATTCTTCAGGAAAACGAATGAAAAAATGGGGGGTGGGATCATTTTATGCATACTTCGATAATGAAGCGTATCGTATCAATAATAATACTGATTGTATTTCTTATGTCGCAGATTATTGTAGCAAACGCTGCAGACTCCAGCGTATGGTATAACAATGCTGCGCAATATGCTTCATCGGGTAAGACAAATTGCTACCCTGACAAGGGGAAATGGGGCGACGAAAGCCTTAAGAAATTTTACATAGAATATAATTCAAAAACAGGGAATGAAATAAAACCGGTGGATAAGAATTCGGACTTTTTTTACTGCTGGTACATGCCCCTTAAGGGTATGGAAGCGCAAATAAATGACGGATTGCAGTATAATATACAGTTGGATGTCTTCGGGCATTTTGTAGATGGTGATACGGCAAATATATTCATTGATTTTTTTGTCCCTTATGGTGATGGAACATACGGCTTTATTACAGACCAGTCACTGCATGAGGACGTTGAGCTTTGGAATCATAAAAGCTTTTACGGGTATGTACCGGAGAATGCAACCCACCTTAGATTGAGGCTCGCCGGAGTAAAGGCCAGGGATGCTATTGCAGACAAAGACTGTGCAATATACTTCAGGAATATTGAGGTCTATATTATTGATGATATTCCGCCTCAGCCATTGGGTATAGAATACGGTGCCGGACATGAGCTGGGTACTGCCGAAGAAAGAAGGCAGAGGGACTTTTATGGTGCAGGAACGAATGTATATATGGATGTTGAGTTTAATGAGCCGGTATTTGTCAATGACCCCGGGTATCTTGCATATGCTGGGAGAACGACAGCACAGCAGTTTGGCGAGCTGAGGCTAAAATTCAAATATAAGAACTCGGACGGAACGGATAAGATCGGATATGCCGCAATGGTAGACAAGTCCGAGTATAACAGGGAAACCCACGGAAATGATTACAGCAAGCAAATAAAGTTTAGATATACCGTGCGTCAGGGGGACGATTTCCAGGCCGATGACATTTATGAAATGGAACTTGAAGGGGGCATAATCACCGATAATTCCTTCAATATGATGCCTGATGGGTGCAAAAAGATACGCTTCGATTCGAACTCCGAAGGGGGGATGAATACAGTCTATCGAAGCTATTTACAGAACTTCAGGGTTGAGACTACTCCTCCGGTGCTTATGGAAATCAATGGACGAAGCCCTGAGGGGCAGATAAGCGAAAACACCGATCTGGAGTTGTGTTTCAAGTTCTCGGAACCGGTATATATAACACTTTCTGATGAGGCATTCAGCAGAAATAATATAGATAAATACGAATACAATTTTAATTCTATGCATTATGGTGTAGTTCACAATCCTGTTATATATATGAATTCTCAGTACGTGGACCATGAGGGTAAGGCTTTAGGCACTTATGGATCTCCCACAGCATATTACGACAGCGGAAACGGCACTACAATGCTCAAATTCAAATACCGTGTACATGAGAATAAATTTGATCCCCTTGAGGCAGCAGGTACAGAGCTTCTAAAGAACGATGGTTCATGCGGAGAATTATATGTAATGGATGCAGCGGGCAACACGGCGCCGCTCCTCCAGGACAAAAACATAAAGCTGTCGGATAATAAATGGTATCTGGCGGATCGGGAACCCCCGGAGATTTCTGTTCAGAGCATGAAGGGGGAAGCCGGAAAGGGCGGTTTCTATGTAAAGGTAGACGTTACGGATAAAGGCGCAGGAGTAGACTATGACAGTCTGAGGTTCGGCTTTGGATATGCCGGCTCCCCGGCAGATAGTATAAAGAGCAATATGAATCCCCTGGTACCGGGCAGGAAGTACCATTCCGAAGAGCTTAAGGAAATGTTCGGAGTGGATGTCGGCAAGTCGGATGCTTTCAGAGTTGTAGTCCTTGCTAAGGACAAGAAGGGCAATGATCATTACAGCCCGGTTTTCGGCGAAGGCTGGGATGCTGTAATAAACATTGATACTGTGGCACCGGCATTAAATTCCTGCTATGTGAATAAAGACAAGTATTCAAGTGAGCTGGGACATTTCAGCGCAAAGATAGTTGATGGAGACGGAAAATCAGAAAATACAGGTTTGGGTTCCTCCCCTGATATCAAGTATAAATGGGTATCGGCAGGGTTTAATCCGGATATGGAGGAATGGATTCCCGTTTCGCGGGCTTATCACGGAGGACTGGGGTATTATCATGCGGAAGGGCCGGGGCCTTCAACCTATATATACAAGGATGCGGATTTATATATAAAGGCAGTTAATCTGGCCGGCAACGAGTCGGTTTTCCATATACCCAAGGCTCTTACATATAATGAAATGTCGAATACAGCGGATAAACTGGCCATATCCCTTAACGGGGTGGGATTTGGAAAGTATTACAATTACGAGGTAAAAAGACTGAACCGAAACGGAATAGAGGTACCATATAAAGGGCTATGGTACTGCATGACAAGGGAGACGGAGATGCCGGGATTTTTAGAGAACACCGGAGTATGGAAGTATAAGGACGGCAATAATGTCAACACCTGGGATGACTTTGAGGGCAATTCCCGGGACAGAAAAGGATATTACTATTTTCATGTCATTGCAGTAGACAGCAGCAACAATCCTATAGGAGCAGCAACAATCCCGGATGCATTACTTTTCGACTTTGAGCCGCCGAAGGTAAGCATAGATGAAGAAAGACAGGCGGACGGCAGCTTTTTTATCAGGGCCGATATTTCTGATGAATATACAATAACAAAAGACATTAAGGCCGATTATTACATAAATAACCCCAAAGAGAAGAGAAGTCTGCCTGCCAACGGCGAGATAATTATAAGCAAGGATATGCAGAATCCTGAAGCCAGGTTACATATAGATGTAACAGATGCATGCGGGAATTACAATTATTACAACCTTGGCCCTTATAAAAGTGATGCCGGCAAACTAACGGCTCCTTACGTAAGTTTATATTCGGCACCCAGATACAATGGCAGGGCATACACCAATGAAGATTTCGTACAGCTGTCTATGTACACGGAAGCCGATGAATTTTCCTATTCCCAGGACGGCAAAAGCTGGAGCAACTAGATTCCCCTTATCAAGGAAAACGGCGCCAAGGGCTACGGAGAATCCCGGCCCTACGTGCCATTGCCCCAGAGGGAAGGGGAATTGACCTTCTATACAAGATACAGAACCGATACGGGGAAGCAATCCGATCCGGTTGCCGGGATAGTCATAAGGGATGTTTCTCCTCCTACAGGAAAGGTAGAATATAAAAGATATAATGATTCTGATTGCTGTTTTGAAGCAAAGCTTAAGGATCTTGAAGATAACCTATGCCCGGCAGATGCAATAGTAATTATAGGCGATAAAAGTAAGATTATCGAGGCCAATGAATCACCGGAATACTTTATTATTCAGGATGTTGCAGGAAACAAGGAGGGGATTAAGGCTCAGGTAAAAATGGAAATACCTCCTGTTGTGCAGGAGAAGAAAAAAGACAAGGACAAGGAACCACCTGCACCAATCGATACGACACCTCCTGTAATAGAAATCAACCCCAACGGCAGCGCATATGAAAAAATAAGTATTCTGCCCCAAATAACAGTTACAGATGACAGTGTGACAACAATAATAGAATATGCCTTCTCAATAAGCGAAAATCCAAATGACGTGGTAAACTGGACCACAACGGGCAATGGAAGCAGAGTGAGCCTTTCTGAAGTAACAGGGACATACTACCTTCATGTAAGGGCAACGGATGCTGCAGGGAATACCGGTGTATTCAGGTCAGATCCGTATAAAATGGTTGAAAGCTATACCGAACCCTGGATAGTCTACTCAGGTGAACATGAAGGGGTTATGAAGGCCATACTGGTTTCGCCGAATCCTATAAAAGCAGATGAAAAGGTGCATGATCTCAATGCAGAGTGCGATGATCACACCTTCCATTATACTTTTGAAGACAGAACTGAGGGTTCTGTAACCACAGACTTTGTATTTGATTCGGATGAAGACAGGGCCTATAAAGCAATTGTCGTCATGGATCCTTGCAACGGTGGCACCTCCGGTGAAGTAACCGTTACAATTGAGTCACCTACTGATGCCTTCGAAGGGAATATGTATAAAGAATATGATATTTCGTTTAAACTAAACCCCAGCATGTTTGATGAATCAGCTCTGAACGAGGAATTAATGAATGGAGATGATATCGAAATCCTTTGCGGACGGGTATTGGAATTCGATGGTGATAATTGGGTTACCGTAAGAGAATTTGATGCTGACGATGGAGTAAAATATGACAATGCATTAGTTGAAGAATTGGAATTGGAGTTTGGCCCGGAGTACGACCTGCAAATCTATAAAGCTAAGATTGGAATGAACGAAAACGGATTCATACAGTATCAGACAATGCGCAATTATTACGATGAAATCAATGAGATTTATGAATACGAATTTCACACATATACAATTGAAGTGGGGCACATAGTTGATCCGTCAATAGAGGGAAATGTAACCACAGCATATATGAATAACAGGACTTGGGCGTACAGCCCGCAGCACCTGCTTGCCTCCTTCAGCAGGATTGCCGCTTATGCAGCTTTGGCAAAGGCGGAGGGCAGCCTTTCCGGAGTGGACCTTACCCCTCCTGTGGGGCAGGTAACTTATACCGCCGATGATCCTAAGAAGGGGCCTGTTACCGCAAATATAAAGCTTTTGGACAGCAGCGGACGAGAGGTTACAATTACGAATAACGGGGGAAGCAGCAAATACGTATTTAATGCCAACGGGCAGTTTGTGTTTGAATTTGTTGATGAAGAGGGGAACCGCGGCCGTGCTTTAGCTGAGGTCAGCACCATTGAAAGGGCTGTCTCAAGGATAGCGGTTTTGTATAGCACCAGGCTTCCTACCAGAGATGCCGTGAAGGTTACCCTCCTGCCGGATCCGGGGCTTACGCTGAAAAATGGAGATATGGTGACAGTTTTTGAAAATGGCAGCTACAGCTTTAATGCTGTAAACAACGGCCGGTGGAAATTCATCTTCATAAACGAAGCAGGCGATGAGACGGAAGTTACCGCTGCTTTAGAAAATATCGACAAGATACCTCCGGTTCTCTGGGTCGACTATATAAAGAACTATTATGACAATAGTGTGACAGCAATAGCAAGATCTGAGGAACCGATATCCCCGCCTGAGGGAAGCAGTCTCAGCCATGTATTTAAAGAGAATGGGAAGTACATATTTAAGGCCCGGGACGCTTGCGGAAATGAGGCAAGCGCTACGGCCTCCGTTGACTATATAGATATGTTGGGGCTTAATCAGAGCGATATAGATGTTAAAGTAAGCTATAGTACCCTGGCGATGACAGGTAAGCCCGTTAAAATAAGCCTTACTTCGGATAAAGCCTTTACTGTACTGAATAACAGCGGAAAAGCGGAGAAGAAAGCTGCAAAAAATGGGATATATCAGTTTATTGTAAGGGACAACGCGGGATTGATAAAGCTTGTGGAGGCTGAGGTAAAGAATATAGATACAGAGGCACCCGTCATTACATTGGGATATCCTGAAGAAATAACTCTTTTGGCGGGAGAACCCATAGAGCTTATGAAGTTTACCGCTGTGGACAATTTTGACGGAGACATAACCAACAAGGTAAAGGTAGAAGGTAATGTAAACACACAGCAGCCGGGCAAATACCAGGCAATCTACATTGCAACAGACAGCTGCGGAAATAGTGCGGTCAAGGTTCTGGAGGTTGTGGTTCTCGGAAGGGATGACCGGATAGTACTGATAAACGGTATAAAGCATGAGTCCGAACCTATAATGCTGAGCACAAAGGAGCTTCGTGTAAGTACAAAAGGCTTTGCGGGGCAGATCAGGGTAAAATGGGCAAAGGGCTTTGAGACTGAAGCATTCTTTAAAGATGGCGGTACCGAAGCATCCGCAGATACCGTACCGGTTACGGCCGCAGGATGGATTACATTGTATGTCTATGACAACGAAAGAAACAGTAGGCTAATTCATGTGTTAATAAACAGTTTGGGGGGTGGACAGCAGTGAAAATTTGTAAAAGAGCCGCAGTCTTTGTGCTGATTTTAGCATTACTTCTGTCATCCATAGATTTTATACAGATCGTAAATGCTGCAGCGGAAGAGGACAGCCTAAAGGTAGCAAACCAGTTTATCAGCTATATTGTAGATAAAAAAACCGGGAGATTCGGAATAAGTACTGTAGAGGGGGCTCCAAGGAGGGAAGGAGACCGGATGGCTCCCCTGCTGTATAAGGGAGAGAAGCCGGATACCTCTTTTACTACTTTCAGGATAGACGGTGAGGATTATATATTCGGAAATGACTATGGTTTTTTAGGTATACAGGGCGGGATGGGCAAATCGCCGGCAACTCAGGGAGGTGTCAATATCTCCGTATGGAAGCTGGGAGATGTGGAAATAAGGCAGCAGCTAACCCTAATTGCGGACAGCAGCAATCCCGATGTAGGGAATGTTAAGGTGACCTATACCGTGGTCAATAATGGGAAAATGGGAAAGAGCATAGGCTCAAGGATTTTGTTTGATACAATGCTGGGGACAAATGACGGTTCTCCTCTTATAATACCCGGAATTGAAAAACCTGTGGAGTATGAAATAAGTTTCGATGGAGAGCAGGTACCTTCCTTCTGGCAGTCGGCAGATACAGACATAAGTCCCGAGGTTGTTTCCTACGGGCTGGTAAGCGGTTGGAACAACGAGGCTCCTGACAGAATGACAGCTGCCCATTGGAGCGGGATTGGCGCAACCAAGTGGGATTATCAGGCGGACAGTACGGTCAAATTTGCTTCGGTATTCAACAAGTACAATAAAAGCGACAGTGCGGTTGCATTGTATTGGGACCCGGAAACCCTTGAACCGGGAGAGACAAGAGTATATGAAACCTTCTATGGTTTGGGATTGTTTATGTCCGCAGACGGCAACACCTTCCTTGCAACGATGACGGGACCAGATAAGCTTGAGCTGAAGGAAGACTAAACAGGCTATGTGCAGGAGGATTTTGAGATTTCGCTGACAATGGACAACAGTCTGCCTGTTTCGGTACCAATGAAAAATATAAAGGCAGCTATAGAGCTGGAAGGCGGACTTAAGCTCGCCTCCGGGCAGCCTCAGGAAATAAGCATCGGGGTAGTTGAACGGGATTCAAGGGCTGCATTGACCTGGAAAGTACGGGGTGAGCCTTCGGAATATTTCAGAATAGGACAGGCAACGATATTTTTAAAATCAGAATCCCTGAAAGAGACCCTTACATACAACAAATATATAATAATTCCTGGAAGCTCCGACAAAATACCTGATATTCAATATACGGACATTACTCCCAAAAACCTGTATTATAAGGACGCAAGAAAATCCTTCGAAATCAACGGAACAGGCTTTGAGATGCTGAAGGACAGGGGCAAGTGGGATCTGAAGCTGATAAGGGGAGGCACAAATCCTGCAGTATATACCATCAATCACAGAATGATAAACGTGATTGATGATAAGAAAATTCAGGTAATTTTGGAGGATATAAGCGAAATAGGTTCATACACGGTGAAGCTTTTCCATAGAGATTTTTCGGGGTGCACCTTTGAGAATGGACTGAATATTACTGACGATGCGGCATATAAAAATCTGAAATACGGCATACTGGCAGTTACGAGTGAACCAAACGGCACTTACAAGCTTAATGTTTTTGAAAGCGAGGATAAGCTTGAAACGTACATCGGAAAAGATAAAATTCTTCTTGTTGTCAGAGGAGACATACAGCAGAAGGAAGCGAGGAAATTTGAAGCTTATTCAAGTTACGACACTCCCATAGAGATGAACGGGATATTGCTCTATAAGAGCGATGTGCCGATAAGCATAAGTGAGAGCAATGGGTCTGTAAAGTTGACCGGTAATGGGGGCTTGTCGGTATCCGGTTCGGTTACCTTCTGGAAATGGGGGTTTGAAATCTGTTTTGACAAGGGTATAAAATATTCCCTGACGCCATCGGATGAGGACAGTAATGAGGATAATAACAAAAGAGTCGAAATAGTATTTACGGGCGCGGGAGGAATTCTGAAAAATATGCTTGCAGGCTTTAATCTTAAGTTCAACAATGCATATTTCTATAGGGATGAGCAGGGAGACAGCCTTATGTTCGGAGGCTCCATGTATCTTTCCCTTGGAAAGAAAGGAGATGAGGAGGATACCGGCAGTGGAGGCAGCAGCAGTAAAAGTAAAAGTGAAGATGAAGATGATGAAGATGAAGATGAAGATGAAGACGATGATAAAGATGATCCTTTCAAGATAGAAATCGATGTGCAAAAGATAGCCATGGGGCAAAAATCCGACAAAAAAATTGGGCTTAAGGGTATAGCTGCGGAAGCCACCGTCGGCTTCCCGAAGGACTATTTCCCGCCGCCTGTGGACATAGGTGCCGAGGCAAAAGTGAAGATAGACACCTTCAGTGACCCCGGGGAGTTTGGGATGTTTCTGGATGTTGATTTAAAAATAATAAAAGTAAAGGGCGAAATCGAGTTTGTACTTATTCCTTATCCCATCCCTGACAAGCTGTATTTTTATATAGGAAGCGATGAGCTTGGAGTAGATATTATTCCGCCGGTACCTGTCGCTACATTATTGGGGGTAGGAGGCGGCATTGACAATATTTATAACCTGGTGAACCTGGATGCTTCATCACCGCCGTTTACCGTAATGCTTACAGTAACTGCAGAGATCGGGAGAATACTGAGGATGAAGGATGTAACCCTGAGCATATCCTGGCAGCATGCTGAGCTGAAAGGTGATATAAAGATAAAGAAGTATGACATAATAAAGGATGCAACTATAAGGATAAGGTGGTATACACCTTTCGGGTTCCATGCGTCGGCAAGGCTTGAAGCCTTTGATTGCATTGAGGGGAAGGTACTTCTCAATATATTTCAGGATGATATTGTAGGTATTGGTTCAGTCAGGCTGTATATACCCGAAAAGGTCCCGGTGGTTGGAAATATGACAATAGCAGGGGCCGAACTGGGAATAGATACGCATAAGCTTTGGGCGCAGCTTGAAATTATAAGCGTAGCCTTAGGAGTTAAATATGTATTCGGAGAAGCTTCTCCTGAATTTTATATAGGAGATGGGGAGCCGGGGACTGAAGGACTGGTTGCATATATGGATGGCACCAAAGGGCTTTGTGCGATAAATTACAGAGATGAGAAGACCGGTGAAGAGGGGACAATGATATATGGTACAAATGTAACGCTATTGGGCTCCTCAAAATGGGATAAAGCATATGCAAGGAATGATGTGTATGTAGCGTCAGCCGGTGACGGCTGGAAATCCATATTGATGGGCATGCCTGTTGTCGTGGCATTGAATGACAGTACTTATCAACTAAATGTGCAGAATCAGGAAGCTGCACTTTTTGAAATTGAATACGAGGGAGCAAAGCCGAAGGTTAAGGTAATCAAACCCGATGGTACCGAATACATGCTTATAGAGAATGACATTCAGGGAAATATGAGGTACCAGACTATCGGAGCAGAGCACAGCGAGAGCGGTAAGGACGAGCAAAAGCTTTGGATATCAGTTGTCAAGCCGCAGCCGGGGATTTGGAAGATCATATCCGATAAACCGCTAAAGAGCGCGAAGCTGTATGATGTAAAAATGGCTCCGGAATTTACTTCCCTGAATAGCACTAAAATAGACAACAGTACGGTGGAGATAGAATGGACGGGAGAGTATCTGGATGGAGCAAAAATAAACCTGTTCCTGCTGGAAGAGGGAAGCAGCGAAGCGGGAAGGCTGCTAAGGTCTGACATTGATGCGGCAAAAGGGGCATATACCGCAGTGCTTCCGGAGGATGTACAGACAGGAAGATATGTAATAAGGGCGGAGCTTAAGAAGGAGGATTACGGATTTACCAGCAAAACCACCGGTGCATTTGATGTAACTGATCTCAAGGCTCCGGGTCAGCCCCGCAATCTGAAGGTCGAACCTGCGGGCAACGGTTATCTGAAGGTGGAATGGACCCAGGAGCCGGAGGGTAAATATCCGGCACAGGGCTATGTTATAACGGTTTTCAACGAGGATGGAACTGCTGTGCCGGGATTCCCGGAAGCATATGTCTCCGGAAGGACCGAAACAATAATAGGGGGAGAAATCACCCGGCAGGACGGAACAACCGTAAGGCTTGAACCCGGTAAGAGCTACAATGTCTCGGTTATGGCCCACAGGGAGGATGAACTGATTCCCGGAGAAGCTATAAAAAGACAGCACTACAGTGAACCGGTCATGTCGGGCGTAGTGTATCTGCCGGTTCCGCAGCCGCCGAAGCTTAAGCTTATGTTGAAGCAAAGAGGGAATGTTCTGCCGCTTAATACAGGCGAATCAAATATTGACGAATATTACTCCAAAGGTAATGAGGTAATGCTTTCGGTTGAAGGGGACACTCCGGTAAGTGCAAGGATACATCTTAACAATGAAGCTGTATACAGCGGCGGCATTGGAGACAAGCACCAATTCACCCTGACTTTGAACGAGGGTGAAAACAATGTGGAAATCAGGGCCGCAAACAGTGCCGGAGATTTCACCGACAAGGTTATAAGGATAATTTGCGATACGGTACCGCCTCTGTTGCTTATTGATTCCACTGAAATCCAGGAAAGCAGCATTGGCACAATAGCAGTATTAAAGGGGAAATGCGAGCCCGGCTGCAAGCTTACCATAAATGGAGAAGATGCAGATCTTGACAGCGAAGGTATATTTGAGCACACTTTGATTATGGGCAGCAGCATAAGTATGGAGGTTTATGCAGCAGCAGAAGACAGGGTAGGGAATATAACCGAATACAGAAGTACTGTGTACAATGCCATGCTTAAGGCGATACGGAGGGTTGTAATTACTCCGGCCAGCCCGACGATAGAAGTGGGAGAGAGTTTAAAGCTGCAGCTGAATGCAGTTGATTCAGAGGGGAAATATCTCTCTGTCAATCCGGGGCTTGTAAAATGGAGCCTTATGGCCGATACCGGAACCGTAACCCTGGACGATAACGCCCATGTCAAAGCTTTTCAGGTGGGACAGGCATATATAATGGCGGAATATAAGGTAACAGATGATTTCTCACATACCGACGCGATTCCGCTTACAGTAGTGGAAAGAACCGGAAAGAAACCGAAGGCCGCCGGCATTAGATTGGCCGGCCCTGCTGGTGTACTCAACAATATAGCGGCTATGGAAAGAGGCAGGGTGGATATTTTCGCCGGAAGACTGCAGCCGGGCAATGAGACCGTTCTGGATGTTGATGAGTTTCTGTCACTTGATATTCCGGCAAATTCCCTCGACAGTGCCGCCGACATAATGTTCGGCAGATATGACAACCAGGAGGAGCTTATGAGAAGGTTCCCGAGAATGAGGTTACTCAGTCCGATGTTTGACATAAGCCTTAACAGGGATGTAAGGCTAAGGGCTCCTGTTTGCCTGAGATTCGAATATGACGCCGGACGGGTTACAGACGTAAGAAGAGTAGCGGTATATAGGTTTAATGAACAGCAGGGAGTGTGGGAATACATCGGTGGAACTATAGACAGCGAAAACGGGATTATCACCGTCTGTCTTTCCGGCTTCAGCAAGTATGCAGTGATAGAAAACAGCAGCCTCAGACTTATGGAGGATATAAGAGAGGACAGATGGTCAAGGGATTCTATTTACTCTCTGGTTCACCGGAGCATTATTGACGGAGTGGAAATCGGAGGAGCTTATTGCTTCAAGCCGGACACCTTCATAACAAGAGCTGAGTTCATAAAAATACTGTCTTCGGCATTGGAAGAGGACTATACGGAAACCGACAGCATACAGCTGCCCTTTGCAGATAGAAAGAATATACCTGACTGGGCGTTGAAGCATGTAAAGAAAGCGTTCATTAACGGGTGGGTGAATGGAAGAGTTATAGAGAGTAAAAACCTGATTGAAGCAGATGGGCGAATAACTAGAGAAGAAGCATGCGCCATCCTGGGAAGGATGCTTGGAGGTTCGGCAAGGCCAAAGGGAGTATATTTCTCAGATCGTGACAGTGTTGCAAAATATGCACTGGGCTATCTGGACGTGCTGGCAGATATGGGTGTATTAAGCGGATACAAGGATAATACCTTTAAGCCCAAAAACTTTATTACCCGTGAGGAAGCTGCCGCAATGACAGACTTATATCTTAAGAACAGGTAGGATTACATTATATCTTAATAATGATCAGGGAGAATTCTGATTTTGGAATTCTCCTTTTGTTGTGCTTTTCTTATGCAGCTGCATTACAAAATATGGTTTTTTTATCTTTTATACTCTTGCAGTTATTTTTAGAAAGAAATAAATTGTATAAATAGAAGGAAATATACTATAATGGTAGAATCTATTGCATAATATGACAGGAATAGCTAAAAAGGCCGCACGGGAGGCAGCAATATGGAACTGAGGAAAAGTGTAAGAACCGAACCCCATTATTACTCGGAAAGGCTTAAATATAAGCTGGACAAACTCCGCTCTGCGCCTGTTGCCATTGTCGAAGCTCCGTCCGGCTATGGCAAGACTACGGCGGTACGGGACTATTTAAGGACCGTACTTCCTGAAGGTACGCCCGTCTATTGGTTCACCGCGGCGGATGAAACTACCGGCGCAGCCTATAGGCGTTTATGCCGGGAAATCGAAAAAGTAGACAGGAACGCAGGGGAGCAGCTGATCAAAATCGGATTACCGAATACAGTCACTATAGGAGAAGTAATAGATATATTGAGAGAAATAAGATGTATTCATGAAGCCTATCTGGTCATAGACAATTTTCAGTATTTATATAACGTTTTGCCCACTGACTTTATTACAGCTCTTTTTGAACACAGCGGCGAAGGCCTGCATATAATCTTTATAACCCATATGATCAAGAAAGGTTTGCACGCGGCCATAAAGAGCAAAGGTTTCTTATATGTCGGAGCAGCCGATCTGCGCCTGAACGCTGAGGAAATCAGATGTTATTATTTCCTTGAAAAAATAGATATTTCTCCCGGAGATGCACGGCTGATAGCTGATTATACCGGGGGTTGGGTCATTGCGGTCTATTTGCAGCTCCGTGCCTACAGGGAAACAGGAAGGCTCGTAGATGCCCTTGGGATATTAGAGCTTATGGATAGCCTGATATGGGAACCGTTGACTGAAGAGCAAAAAAAGTTTCTTCTGTACCTGTCTCCTTTTAAAATGATAACCACACAGCAGGCATGTGCCCTTATAGGCTATACCACTTTGCCGGAATATGCCCTGAATGCCCTTGATAATCCGTTTATTCGCTATGATGCGGCAGAGCAGCGGTATGAGCTGCATGATATTTTATCTGATTTGATTGTTCAGAAGCGTAAAGAGTGCGGTGCCGTATTTGAATCCCAGTGCATGCTGAGGGCGGGAGATCTTTGCAGAGACGAGGGCAGGGCTACAGAGGCGCTGGGGTTTTATGCCCGGATAAAAGACTATGAGCGGATTCTCTCATTGGATCTTTCACAAGTGACCCAAGAGACAATAAACGGTATCTCTATTGAAGAGATTGCACTGGATATTGCATGCAATTGTCCGATACAGATAAAAAAAGGGCACATTCTTTCAATGCTTCAGGTTGCCTGGACTCTTCGAATGTCGGAATTAACGGCACATTTTGATTCATTGATGAAAGAGCTTCATGAGATGCCGGAATTATACGAAGATTCGTATTTGCTGGGGGAATGGAAGCTTCTGTCAAGCTACAGCTGTTTTCCGGATATTGCCGGTATGACTGCCATATTAAAGCAGGTTGTTCCATTATTCGGAGACAGGTGCTCCCGGGTTATCCTTCCGACGGTACCATGGTGCTTCGGCAATTATTCTCCTTTCTCCGAGTTCCACATGATAGCGGGTGAAGCAGATAAGGAGGCCGATGACCTTGAGGAGTATATCGGTATCTATTCACGGCTAACCAATGGACATGGCAGCGGTTCGGATGTGCTGTTCCGCACCGAGCTTGCCTATCAGAGAGGAAATCTGAAAGAGGCCGAAATTTTAGCTTATAAGGCAGTATATATTGCAGAAAACAAAAAGCAAGGTATTGTTCAGCTGGGGGCCACAATGCAGCTGGCTGAGGTTGCGTTGCATAAAGCCGACACAGAGGGCTGGCAGCATGCCATAAGCTCCATGGAACGCGCCGTATCCTCTTCATTAAAACATATCAGTATCATCCGGCCTATGCTGGAAATAATCAAGGGAGTACTCTTAGGGGAGCTTCAATTCTACGGGGATATTGCCGAATGGCTGCGCACGGGTGATTTTTCCGACCACCTGCTGTTTTCAAATACATTTTATAATGCTATGTTCGTACATCTGTTTTATCTTATGCAAAACAAGGAATATGAGAGGCTAATTGGTGAATCAGAGGCAATAGAGATGGAATATGTCCAAGCCCGGCCTTTTGCTGAGCACCTTTTTTGCCTCCTTACAGCTGTCGGCTACTTGGGCACAGGCAACAGGGAAAAGGCTGTAATGCTTATTGAACATGCGGCAGAAAGGGCAATTCCCGACGGTTTGATTTTCACTTTTACATCCTTTACCGAACTCCTTCAGGGTCTTACGGATGAAGTGGTCAAGAGAGCATACCCTGCATTGTCGGAAAGGTTTGACAGGGTCAGGAATCGCTTTTTATCAGGTTGGGCCGTATTGCATGACGTTATGTCCCCGGAGGAGATACCCTCCGATCTGACCGAACGGGAATACCAGGTGGCAAAACTTGCGGCGGCAGGCCTGCGCAACGGTGAGATAGCAGAAAAATTATCTGTTACAGAAAGTACCGTCCGCACGCACCTTCGCACTATATTTCAAAAGCTTCAGATAGACCGGCGGGCAAAATTAGCTGAAAGGCTCAAGTAAAACAATTTATTCCAAATATCGTCTGATTGGACGATTTGCAGAAGGAAAATCCATTCTATAATAGGCATAGAATGGATTTTTTATTTAACTGCCCTCGCATGGGCTTCAAATGCGGCCAAGGTCGCCTTTGTTCTTTGCAGAAAGGGGATGTCGGGATGGGCTATATAAAATCCGTACAGCCGATGAAAAACCACAAACTATATATGGAAATGGAAGGGGGCAGCACTGTCACAGTAGATTTGACAAGTAAACTCCACACAATGAAATATTTAGAACTATCAAATGAAGATTTTTTTAATACCGCTTCCACTGACGGCGACTATGTCATCTGGGGTGAAGGCAGACTGCGATTGACCGTCAACGAGCTTATGGAGATTGTTTTGCTCGGTTGAGATCTGAATTAATTTGGAGGTGAAAGTTTATGCGGAATCGAATATGCAGAAAAATATTGACAGCGATAATAATATCGGTGCTCCTGATATCACAGGCCATCCCGGTTTTGGGGGCAGGTACCGATGTGCGTTTTGAAAGTGCCGGGGGCCTTGTGTCCCTCGGGAAGGTAAACTGTTATCCCGATAAAGGGAAATGGTCCACGGACCCGAGAAATAGCTTTTATATAGAAGCCCACCCGGACACGGGGGACGAAATCAAGCCCACAGACATAAATAAAAGCTTCTCCTATCAATGGTCGATGCCCCTGAAAGGCATTAATGCCCAAGCAAAGGATGGACTGATATATAAGGTGAAGCTTCAGGTTTTCGGGCAATTTCTTGATGGGGACGTGGCAAGCATATTTCTTAACTTCTGGGGTCCGGGGGATGACGGATATACGGGGGCGATAGAGGCAGGAAGAATGCAGAAGGATTTCAGTTTATGGAATGATGTCAGCTTCTCGGGCTATGTGCCGGAGGGGGCGACTGCCATGCTTCTTACTCTTTCCGGGCAGAAGGCCTATGGTGCCCTTGAGGATGATGATTGCGCCATATATTTCAGAAATATCGAGGTATATATAATTGATGAAATACCGCCTACGCCTGTAGGAATAGAGTATGGGGAAAGACGCGAACTCGGCACTCCCGAAATGAGAAGGATGAAAGATTATTACGGCATCGGCGAGGATGTATACTGGGATATCGAATTCAATGAGCCTGTTTATATCAACGATCCGGAATACCTTGCCTATGCCAGGCATCTTATTATTACTCAAGGGAATGATGATGAGTTATACAAGTTTTTAAAAACATTTATGAGAAATCTGACAGTATTGGAGTTTATAGAGAAACGTTTGACAGATCAATTTCCTAAGGATACTGCTATATTAGAGCATGTCCGACAGAATAACGGAAGGACGGTTGAACAGCAATTCGGTAAATTGAGGCTGAAATTCAAATACACAAATTCCGATGGATCGGATAAAACGGGATATGCGGAGGTGGTGGATAAATCCCTTTATAACAAGGAAACATACGGAAATGATTACAGTAAACAGATAAAATTCAGATACGCTATACGTCCCGGGGATGCATTCAAAGCTGAGAATATTTATGAAATGACCTTAGAAGGGGGAATAATTACCGATAATTCCTTCAATGCTATGTCCGACAGCTGCAGAGTTATCTCTTTTGATTCAAAATCAGAGAGCGGCCTGAATAATATTTATAGAAAATATACCCGGAATTTCAATGTGGAAACCTCACCTCCGGTATTGTTGGAAATTAACGGAGGAGAACCCGATGGGCAAATAGACCAATTCACGAAGCTGAAACTGTACTTCAAATTTAATGAGCCCGTATATATGACATTGTCCGATGATGCTTTTAATGAGCATGGTATTGACGAGTTAGAGTTCAATAAAGATTCAATTGCCAATAGGATCACTTTAGCCCTTACCTCGATAAGTCTTAATTCCCAATTCCGATATCAAAATGGATATTCGTGGATTGCGGATAATTCTCTCGGCCTTCCGGTTGCATATTATTCCGGGGGCAACGGTACATCGCTTCTTGCATTCAGCTATTATGTCCGGGAAACCGATTTTGATCCTCTCGAGATAACAGGGAGCGATTTCGAGATGTATGGCGGCAGCTCCTGCGGTGAAATATACGTAATGGACGCAGCGGGAAACAAGGCACCGCTTTTGCAGGACAAGAATATAAAGCTTTCAAATAAAAAGCGTTACATAGCGGACCGCAAGCCACCGGAAGTAAGTGCCCAGAGTACAAAGGCCGGGGATGGGAAAGACGGCTTTTACTTAACAATAAATGCGGAGGATGAAGGTTCGGGGGTAGATTATGACAACCTCTATTTCGGAGTCGGATACTCCAGTACTGCGCCGGGTGAAATATTCAAGAACATGAAACCCCTGGCGCCGGGGCGGAAATATCATTCCGGGGAACTCAGTGAAATGTTTGGGATAGACCTTGGCAAAGAGGACATCCTGAGGGTAGGGGTCGAGGCCAAGGACAGGAGCGGCAATTATCTTTGCAATGAAATGGGCGGGTGGGCCTGGTGGACTGATATAAAGAACGATAGCGCAATATTTACATTAATCGGCTGTGAGGTGGATAAGACAAAATATTCGTCAAACTATGGCCACTTTAATGCAAAAATCGGATATGGTTCAACAAAGGCCCCCGACTTCAAATATAAATGGGTATCGGAAGGGTTTAATCCCGATACGGAGGATTGGCTGCAGGCACACACATACAGCATCGGGACAAGGCAATTCAGTGTTTCTGGGCCGGGACCCTCTGTTTATATATACGGGGGTGCCGATTTATACCTTAAAGCTTCTGGCACTGACGGGAATGAGACGGTTTTCTGCATTCCGGGAGCCTTGGAATATAAAGATCTGTATTATATGGAGGGGGATGTGCGTTTCGATTTCTCAGGCGAGTTTTATTATTGCAAGGCCTATAGATTCGCATCAAGGGGCATCGGTGTATTAAAAGAGATCAAAGGGCTCTGGTACTGCCTGTCCGAAAAAGGAACGCCTCCGGAATTCCCCGGAAATTCAGGGTTGTGGAAATACAAAGCCGGAGATTCGGTTCAGGCTTTTGAATACGATGCCAACCCAAAAGAGAGGAAAGGCTTGTATTTCATGCATGTCATTGCCGTCGGCGATGATGATAAACCTATAGGCCGTGCCACTTCGCCGGATATGATGTTTTATAATTTTGATAAAGGTAAAATTGTTGTAGAATCGGAGAGAATGGGGGACGGCAGTATTGTTGTGAGGCCCTCTGTAATAAGCGACTTTATCAGGAGAAAGGATTTCCGGGTTGAATATGATATAAACAACCTTTTCAATGTTCATGATTGGAAGAGACTGCCGGACAACGGAGAGATAATTTTGGGGAGGGAACTGCTGAACCCAAGAGCCGGCCTGGAAATCAGGGCAATCGGCCCGGATGGGTCGGAAATAAAATATGGCAGCTACTTTGGGGACGGCACAGGGGGAATAAATAACCCCTTTGTGATGGTCAATCTGCATAACAGGTACGGCGATAAGTCATATACAAACGAGAACTTTGCAGAGTTGTTTACGGATACGGAAGCAGATGAGTTTTCTTATTCCCTGGATGGGTCTTCCTGGAGCAGCTGGCTTCCTTTTAAAAAGGGAAACATAGGGGCGGATGGCTTCAACTCAGTTTTATATGTGCCTCTGCCCCAAAGGGAAGGGGAAATAACGTTTTATACAAAATACAGGAAAATCGGGATTGGGACATCGGACGCGGTTAAGTCCTCGGTCATAAGGGACGTGACCCCTCCGACGGGGAGTGTCGAATACAGCAGCTATGGCGGTTCAGACTACTGGTTCAATGCAAAACTTAAGGATCTGTCAGACAACCTGTGTCCGGGACAGGCGGTGGAGGTTATAGGAGATAAAGATAAAATCATTTCTGTAGACGAGCCGGAATATTTCCTGATCAAAGATGTGGCGGGAAATATGGCTGAGATTAAGGCTTACAAAAAGCCTATAATAGTAATACCACCGGTCAAATATCATGATGATGACGATGACTATGATCCTGTACCCACGGATACCGAAGCGCCAACTATAGAAGTCATCCCCAACGGTAATGAAAGTAATGCAATAAGCGTTTCACCCCAAATAAAAGTTCGTGATAATAATAACATAGCAAGAATCGAATATGCCTTTAGTATGGACGGGGATATAGAATCAGTAACAAGCTGGAAGGATGTAAGTAACGAAAGTCATGTGAATCTTACATGTGAAGATGCTGGAGATAGAGGATTATGGTATCTGCATGTAAGGGCTGCAGACGTTGCAGGGAATACTGCCAAATTTACATCAGAACCCTATAGCATGGTTGAAGAATATACCGAGCCTTATATTGTGTACTCAGGGGAGCATGAGGGGGTTATGAGAGCTTTCCTTGTTTCACAGGAGCCGATAACCGTAAGCGAAAAGGTATATGACCTGAGAATAGGGGATGAGTATACCTTTGATTATACTTACGATTCCGACATGACCACAGGGCATATAACCACCGATTGGGAGTTTGATCCTGAATTTGATATGTATGAGCATAAAGGTACAATAGAAATGACACCGTACGGCAATGTGACCTCAAATGAAGTAAAGGTGGTTATAGAGGCCAGAGAAGACGGGGCAGCTGATATATATTACGATTATGATAATTATATAGAGCTCATACCCGAAAAATTTGATTGTGATGAAAACGCACAGAACCAGGATATGATTGATAACGGCAAAATAAGGATAATGATAGGGTGTGTGATGCAGACAGGCAGTCCGGATCCTATAAGGGTAATTGATTCTGTATATGGCGAGGATTATCTTGATGCCGGATTGTTAGATGAGCTTGCGGAAGGTGAAGATTACTATCTGCAAGTATATAAGGCCGAGATAACTTTTGATGAAAATGGCTATTTAATGTATCAGGCGGGGGACGGGACATTTACCGTCGGAGTAGGCCACATTGTGGATGAAGATCTGGAAGATAATGTGACGGTCGCTATGGGGGAG
>JAKPKE010000071.1 GCA_029553855.1 Bacillota bacterium
CTTCATGAACGGCTTTCATGCGTTTAGCCATGAATACGGCGGAAAGCGATCCTCGTGCATTTTTCTTCAACAAACTTGTTTCCTTCATGAGAAGGGTTGTCATGGTTTCCACAAGCATATTTCTGTTTGACGGGTTTCCTATAAAAATATCCTTATTCTTTTCATAAAGCTTTAATGCCGCCGGATATCTGGTAAGACAGGAATAGGCGGTAATTAATCCTATAACGGATTTCTGAGGCTCGATACCGTGGTCTATTAGATTGGAGAAACCCTTTATGGCATGCTCATAGTCTCCTTCTTTGAGGCTTATCATGGAATTGGAAAAATACAGCTTTAAATCTTTAAAATCTTTTCTTGCCATTGTATCTCCTACTTTTTCTTGTCAATCGAGTCCAGATACTCCTGAATTATCTGTCCGACATTCTCTTCACGTACTACTATGGAGAACTCGATTCTTCTGTTTTTGGCACGTAATGCTTCGGTATAATCATTTTTTACTATAGGACGTGATTCGGAATAACCGACCGCACCGAAATAATTCGCATAGGTTGTTTCCAGTTTTTTATTACTGTCGAATAAATACAGCAGAACGGCATTAGCCCTGTTTGTGGACAGAACCTGATTCTTCTCATAAGTACCGTCGGTACTGGCATGACCTTCAATCATGATGGACTCAATATATTTGCCGGAATCTTTCAGTATTTCTTCAAAAGCGATAGCCAATTTATCTAATAAAGGATATGCGGTAGCAGCTATTTCGTAGCTGTCACTTTTAAATAGCAGACTGGCATTTATCTGCAAATTACCGTCATCACCTATTGTTACATATCCCGTTCCCAATGCATCATCTATGGACTTCTTAACCTTCTCGAATATATCCACCTGCATTACGGCCACTTTCTGAAGTTGTTCTCTCATGGAATCCAACTCTATTGTGTTTAAAGCTATCAGTTCCAGAAGTTCCTTCTTCTGAGCTTCCAGCGCAGCCTGTTGCTCGGCCAGAATAAGTATAAGGTTTTGAAGGTTTGTTGCTTCTTCCTCCGACAGTTCCAATGCGGCCTGTTTTGCCGCCAACTCGTTTTCCAACAGACTTAAGGATATCTCTTTTGCTGCAAGTTCTTCTTCCAGCATGATGAGAATGGTCTGTTTTGTTTCCAAATCCAGTTGTGTTTCCTGAAGAGCAAGTTCCTTTGCTGCAAGATCATTTCTTGTTGCTTCCAGCTGAGCTCCGGTGGCAATATTGGTGGCTTCCTGTTCATCTAAATTTATTGATATAATTATATTTTTAATGAACACTATGAGAACTAAGAAGAGCATTATCAGCACCATTGTGGACATAACGTCCGCAAATGACGGCCAATAGTTCTCCGGTTCGTTTTTCTTCAAATAGCTCACTCTTTGTTTCAATTAGATCACCTCTTATTTCTTATCTTACGTTAATCATTCTTTATGGCTTTTTCTATTTCATCCAGTTTCTTTTGTATCTTTCCCGAAACCGATTTATTGTATACCATTGTCTGTTCCGGTAAAGATGCTATGGTCTGTGCCAGAATCTTCTGATTGTTCTCAAAGGATTCGGACATCTGATAAATATTAGCCATAGATTTTTCCATTGTATCGGCTGTCTTTTCCGCTATAATGTCGCTGCTTTCTTTAAGAGCTTGCTGGAATGATTGCTTAATCTTATCGGTCAGTGAAGATATTTCCATGGATGTAGCGATTATGGCTTTTTCAAATGCATCTTTCATATTGTTGAATGATGCGGCATTTTCCTCACTGGATTCCTTCATTGTATATGTCAGCTGTTGTAAAGCGGAAACGGTCTGATCTACCTGATTTGCCAGGAAGCCGAGTTGTTCAAGGGTTTCCTGATTGGAAACTGCCATCTGCCCTGCAGCATTCTTAACATCTTCGGCAAACATCCTTATAGCATCGTAGTTCTTGATTATG
>JAKPKE010000074.1 GCA_029553855.1 Bacillota bacterium
AGCGAAGTATTTGAGCATGAAACAAGCACAGGTGACATATACGAGGCAGCTATAACCACAGATGGCAGATTAATCGGCTGGGATGATGGATCAAACTCTTGGGTACAGCTGGCAAGGCGGGCAGAGTAATGGCAGACAATACACGCCTCCAGGTAAGAGATACAGCAGAGGAACTTGAGAAGCTGGATAAGGCAATACGCAAGCTGGGATACAAGGACCGGGCCGACTGGTACAGAGACTGTAAGAGGCAGGTAATAAGGCAAGCGGAGGGGGAAGGGAAATGAAGACAAACGAATTCAGGTATGAAATAAGCTCAACAAATGAAAGTTCTGACAAATATGGTAAGTGCGATGTATGCGGGAAACATGCGAGCGAAGTATTTCATCAAATGGAAGAACAATATTATAGAATAGAGCATGATGGCAAAGTATACGAGGGATGGACAAAGCATGAATGCCACGATCATTTTGGGCATGAACAATGTTTATTGGCACAAAGAAGGGCAATTTGAGAGCAGCAAATAAGCTGCTTTCTTTTTATTGAGGTGGTAACATGGCAGAAGAAATATTAAGAAGGCTAACAGATTGGATGAAGCGGCAAAGAATGAGATTAAGATATAATTGGTAGGTGAAAGAAAAAAAGAACCTTATTCAGATTCTTTTTTAATAGCTTGCTTTATTAATTGTTCAATCCAGTTTGCAAGAGTGCGGCCATCTTGTTTGGCGGCTTCCTGTGCGGCTTGTTTTAGTTCGGTAGATATGCGGATTCTGATGTAATTATCTTTCATAATTTCCTCACTTTCTCCCCGGATATGCCGCCGGGGTCGGCTTATGCTGTTAATATAACTTTATGTCCTTCTTCGATTTGCATTTTTGCGATATGTTCAACGAGCGAATGAGTAAAATTATCTACAAGCCTTTGCCCTGCCTCATTGTCTGTAATGTAAACAGTCTTATCCCATGCAGGGGGCTTCTCGATTGATTGACCGGGCGAATAACACTGCACGTTAAAATATATGTGTTTGCCATCTACCCACGGGAATGACCTTACCTTATATCCGTTTATCCATTTATCAATTTCCATAATTTCCTCACTTTCTGCCCGTATTGCCGATAGCACAGCGAATTATATTAAATTGCTTTGTTCTTT
>JAKPKE010000086.1 GCA_029553855.1 Bacillota bacterium
CATAATAGTCAAAGATGCAACATTGCCCGATCCTATGCCAGGCGATATCCTTGCCGTCTATTCGACCGGTGCCTATTGTTTTGCAATGTCGAGTAATTACAACCGAGTGCCGCGACCCGCCATGGTAATTGCAAAAAATGGAAATTATCGGCTGTCGGTGAGGCGCGAGACATACGAAGATCTGCTGAAAAAGGAAATTTAAAGGGCCAAATTTGATATTGACACCTTATATGCAGCACCAATATATTTCCTTGAATTAGAGAAAATTGAGATATTTTATTTATTGAGAATACTTGACATATTTTAGAAACGCAATTATACTCACTGCAAGTTTAATATCATAATCGTCAACGGAGGTGGATTATGAAAAAGTTTTTGGCTTTTGTGTTTGTAGGGCTGCTTGTCTGCAGCGGAGCATGGGCTGCCAACGTCACTATCACTGCGACTGCTTCTCAGGTACTGAGTGTAGCTACAGGAAGTACAACTTGGAGTGTCACCCTCGATAATACGGGCACAGCTCTTGCTGTTTCACCAGTGGATAGCCTTACAGTGAAATCCAGTAAGCATGCATATACTGTAACTTTCAGCTCTACTGATTCTGGTCAATTGAAGATGGATTCTTATTACATTCCCTATCTGATAAAAGTTGATACTACGGGATGGTCCTCTGGAGTTTCAACGAATAATCTAAGTGACTATGTTCAGTTAACAACAAGTAAGACTATCGTGTTCAGTGCGAGGACTCCTGTTGCAGGTAAGATTTTCCCCATAAGCTTCAAAATTAATGAATATACCGATTATTACGAAAATGGCGCATACACCGCAACTCTCACCATTGGCATAAGTGCTAACTGATTATCTGAGAGCACGAATGATTTCAATTTGCAAAGTTTTTCTCAGAGCTCAGGGATGAAAAATGAGCAAAGAGAGCTGGCAAAATGAAAAAATGGTGGGCGATCACTGATCTGCTATTGCTTATATCCGGAGCAGTATGGGCTAATAATGTAACTATCAATGCAACGGTGCTGCCTGCAGACGCAAATATCTTATTTGATTCCTATCAATGGAATATACCTCTGGTAAATGATGGGGCAACACCTTATCAAAATGATCAGCAGGGCGTAATGACGGTAAAATCAGGCAGCACTTGGATT
>JAKPKE010000113.1 GCA_029553855.1 Bacillota bacterium
AACTCTTATCTGCTGTCAGGTTCAAGGGGCTTCTTCGTCCTTGCAGATGATCACTTATGTCCAAAGATCTTAGTAAAGGTAAGTAAAGGAAGAGGTGTGCCTTACATAGGCATCCTGTCCCTTGCGGCAGTAACCATGTTATTGGCCCAATACGACTTTGCAACTCTTGTTATGGCAGAGGTCGTGTTCATTCTGGCACTTTATATTATTCTTCCTCTTGCAGTTTTGAAATACAGAAAGATTAAACCTGTAAGCGAAAGAGGCGGAGTGTTCGTAATACCAGGAGGGAAAATAGGACTTTACTTCTGCTGCTGGATTGTGGTGATAATATCAGTACTTGCCCTTATGATCAACGGTACCGACTACTTCGTAATCGGGCTTTTGGGAATAACCACAGGACCTGTGGCTTACTTGTTCTTTAAATGGTTCTACGGAGGTATGTACAAAACTGAACCTGAAAGATTCCCCCTTAACAAAAAGACAAGGCTTGCCATGGGAGACCTCTTGAGATTTTCCTATTACTTCTTCGCAGTTGGCGTTGCGGCCGTCGTGGGAAGAGCATTCCTCATGTGGTTCGAAGGAGACTGGGGACCTGAGTATTACCTGGAAGAGTTTGAAGAAGGCTTTTTCTCAAACTTCGAAGGAATGCTTAATGCCCTTCTCATAGGAGGGATAATAGCTCTTGTCATTGCTGTCGTTCTATATGTAATAGGAAGGAAATCCGATCATATAGTGCCTCATTACACAATTAAAGAATAAAAGATACAGACAAGTCTTTAAAAAGCTCCTTTTAAAAGGGGCTTTTTCAGTTTAGCCCCCTGCAAAACGGGTATAAATTATGTCCCTTGTTTATCTTGGAAAAAACATCGGTAAATTGTAAAATGAAGTGTCGTATATAACAAAATGTAGTCCCACAGGGACCAACTCAGCTATAATGTTAAGTGACTAAACCGAACATAAAGGAGAGCGGTATATGGGATACTCACATTGTAGCAGAGAAACACACAAAAACAAACATTTAACTTACAGAGAACGGTTACGCATTGAAGTTATGCTAAAAGAGAAAAAGAGCACTTTTGAAATCAGTAAAGCTATAGGCTGTAGCCAACGAACGATACAGAGAGAACGACGGCGAGGACAGGTTCAGTTTACAAATACATACTTGAAACATTATTATGTTTATGATGCAGACTATGCCCAGAATGACTATATAAAGAACCGTGAGTGCAAGGGTGCCAACTTGAAGATTGGCCACGACCACAAGCTGTGTGAGTACATAGAAGAACAAATAAAGGCGAAAGTATCGCCGGATGTGATAGCCAGCCATATACGCATGGACCCTATGAAATACCGTGTTACTCTATGCACAAAGACTATCTACAACTACTTGGAGAAAAACATTTTTCTAGAAGTAAGTTATGGAGATTTGATATGCGGTAGATACAGTAAGAAGCGAGGAGGTCCGGTGAATCGGCCTTCCTACAAGAACTTGAAAGGACGCAGCATAGAAGAACGGGATGAAGTGATTAATGAACGAAAAGAGCTCGGGCACTGGGAGATGGACCTGATTGTGGGCAAGGCGGGGATAAGTAAGGCTACATTGCTGACGATGACTGAACGCAAAAGCAGAAGGGAGATTATACGTAAGCTACCGGATAAAACCCAGGCTGGCGTAATACATGCCCTTGATGTTATGGAAAGGCAAATGGGGAGAAAAGCTTTTCGGGATACGTTCAAGTCAATCACAGTGGATAACGGAACCGAGTTTCTTAACAGCAGTGAAATGGAACGTTCATGCTTAAGCAAAAAGAAAGCAAGGACAGTGGTCTACTATGCACATCCATACAGTGCCTACGAGAGAGGAAGCAATGAGAACTTGAACCGAATGATAAGACGTTTTATACCAAAAGGATCAGATATAGGGAAATATACAAAGAAGGATATACAACGCATAGAAAATTGGCTGAATAATTATCCCAGGAAGATACTTAACTATTATTCACCACTGGAAGCATATAAAATGGTTGCTTAGCGAAGGCGACACTTAATGTTACAATTCTTA
>JAKPKE010000290.1 GCA_029553855.1 Bacillota bacterium
GTTATAGTGTCGGTAATGTTGCAGATTATAAGCATAAAGTACAATTTTTCCAATAAAGCCGATATCATACAGCGCATTGTTTCTGCATTGACTGCTGTACCGTGCTATTTTCTTATCGGCAATATAATGGAGTCGGACAGGACTTTTATGGGGTTTTTCGGGCTGATAATAGCATTTCTTCTTATATCGTTATACGTGATGTATGATAACGAGAATAGTGATCTGGTATTTCCTCAGATTATAAAATCGGCATTCTTTGCGGTAACGGTGGCTTCACTGTTTTTCGGAGGCATAACGCTGTGCATACTGGCTCTGGATTTTCTGGTGGTGGAGTTGCAGCAGTTTGACAAATGGATTACCATTACCGCCCTTTTGTCATATATCATACTCTGCTATAACCTTTTCATTGCAATGTTACCGGAAAAGACCGATGAAATAGTACTTCCCAAGATATTTAAAGTTCTGGTGCTGTATGTCGGTCTTCCCGTATATACGCTGTTGCTCGGAGTGCTTTATGCATATCTTATTAAAATACTTGTAATAATGGAGATGCCGCAGGGTAAGATTAATCTTTTTGCTTCGCTGGCTTCTCTTTTCTTTATTTTCTTCTACCTTACCGTAGGAAGTTACGATAATGCTCCTGTGCGGTTTTTCAGAAAATACGGAGGATGGTTCCTGTTCCCGATAATTGCCTCACAGGCCATAGCGATATATATAAGGGTAAACGCATACGGACTGACCTCTGCCAGATGGGCATCAATACTGCTGAATGTAACTGCTCTGGCCTTTATAATCCTTACCCTTATCAAAGAGGGAAAATATACAAAGCATGTAATAACCGGTCTGGCCGTGATAGTGTTGATTTCGTCATTGACTCCGTTGAATATAATCGATGTGCCGGTGTATGAGCAGACATACAGACTGGAAAAGGTACTGAAAAGAAACAACATGCTTGCGGACGGTACGGTTAAGCCCTATAAGGATATATCAAAGACCGATAAGGAGATAATATCCAGCTGCTATGACTATCTCAACTATAAAGATAAGGCGCCCGGATATATAAAAGAGTCAAATTCTTTCTACGATATTTTCGGATTTGAAAAACTTAACGAGTACGGCAGTTTGGATGAATACAGCCTGATACATCTTAACAAGAGCAACAGTTATAACGCATTGGATATATCGGGATACAGTCGCTACTATATTGTCGATACGTCACGGGAAAGAGAGTTGAAGATAGTTATTGACAATACGGAATACAATGTTGCCGAACAGATTATGAAGATAAAAGAAGGTAATGACAGATCGGATATGATATTCGATGTTACAGAAGACATAAGGGTATATTTGACATATGTATACTATGAGATGAATAATGAAGGGGAAGTGCTGTACTTCAGTGCAACGGGCTTTGCTTTGGGTAAATAGTGGTATATTAAAACTTGACTTTTAGTTTTTTGTTATATAATAAACATGTAATTTGTGCTGTACGAATGATTGACAGGAGGTAGATGATGGGCAGATACAGGTTAATAACGAGATCGGACTTTGACGGATTGGTGTGTGCCATGATTTTAAAGGAACTGGATATGTTGGAAGACATAATGTTTGTGCATCCGAAAGATATGCAGGATGGTATGATTGATGTTAACGAAAGAGATATTTCCACCAATGTGCCGTATCTGCCGGGTGTTTATCTGGCATTTGATCATCATATATCCGAGAAGGGGACCAAAGCCGTTAATTACATAAATAAACCTGAAGCTGCTTCCGCGGCAAGAGTACTGTATGAGTATTTCGGAGGAGCAAGCCGACTTAAGATATCCGAAGAACTCATGGACGCCGTAGATAAATTCGATTCGGCACAATATACCATGGAAGATATAGTTAATCCTAAAGGTTGGGTAATGCTGTCTTATCTTCTGGATGCAAGGACGGGCTTGGGCAGATTCAGAAATTTCAGAGTAACCAACTACGATCTTATGATGATGCTTTTAAACTATTGTCCCGACCACACTATCGATGAAGTCATGCGTCTGCCCGATGTACAGGAAAGAGTAAAGATGTATTACGAACATGAAAAACTTTTCCACGAACAGTTAAAAGGTTGTGCCGAAGTGGTTAAGGATGTGGTAATACTTCATTTAAAGAACTGCGATCCCATATATGTAGGCAACAGATTTTATGTATATACTCTGTATCCCCAAGCCACGGTATCCATTCATGAGATGTGGGGACTGAAAAAGAGGAATACCGTCTTCACACTGGGAAAATCCATTATAAACAGAGGTTCGGATAAGGATTTGGCTGCTATATGTAAGAAACACGGCGGGGGTGGACTTATGAATGCCGCAACCTGTCAGGTACCCAACGGTTTGGCGGACGGAATACTGGAAGACATACTGCAGCAGTTATTATAAAGCGGAGGACTTTATGGAAAGATATGCATGGAGAGCTAAAGTAAAAGAAGGAATGCTGGATGAATATATCAGAAGGCATGATGAGATTTGGCCGGAAATGGTAAAGTTGCTCAAGAAAGCGGGAATAAAGAATTATACCATCTGGTACAACAATAACGATTTATTCGGATACTATGAGTGTGAACACGGTGTGGAATATGCCGCAAAAGTTCAGGCGGAAAGTCCCATAGTGGATAAATGGAATGAGTACAT
>JAKPKE010000138.1 GCA_029553855.1 Bacillota bacterium
TCCGAAAAATTCCGCACTTACACCCGTAGACGCATATACCAACTGACATATGGAACCGCAGTCGGGAATGAACCCGGTTTCGGTAGGACAGTTGTAGTCCATATTGACACCGTATAAAGTTGCACCGTAACGCACGAAATCGCAGGCTTTGACAAGCTTTTCATATGTCAGCGTTGTATCAAATCCCATAACAACCACATCGCAATCCGTATCCGTTACATTAATTCCGGCTTCCTCAAAATCATCGATAAGATACTGTGTACCGGCAACATATACTCTGCTTTTTTGATGATGCTCCAGAAGATGCTTTATAATTACCTGATTGGAGATAAGCATCTTTCTCTCTTCACAAACAATCCCCATTTTCTTCAGTTTATTGATATAGAACTTAGCGTTCTTTGAGGAATTGTTCGTGTAGTACCATATATCTATTCCGCATTGCTCCGCCGTGGCTAAAAACTCTTTTGTATAATCAAAAAGTTGATTTCCCAGATAAATAGTTCCGTCCATATCCAATACAAAACATTTTATGTCTTTTAACGCCATTGCATCTCCCCTATCTTATCGCCTTTATCTTGCAAACCATTATTATCTTTCGGATAAACTGATTATACAGCAAATGTGCTTTTATTACCTTAAAGAACAACTTTATCCGCATTTTTCTTGTCTCATGCCGATAGTTTTTAGATATATTGCCGCCTTTTTCAAAACTTTTTGCTAACGCACATGCACTGTAAAAAGCAAAACTGAATCCTTCTGCGGAACTGGGCGACACATAACCGGCCGCTTCACCTGCAAGAAACAATGTATTGTTGTTTTTTGAAAATGTTTTCGGATAGCCGTCCGGTCGTAACAACAGTGAGCCTTCCTTATTTACAGCCTGACCTATTGATAACCCGTCATTCTTCATTTTTTCAATAAGTTGAGCAAACAGTCTGTTACCGTCCGCTCCGTCGGGAAATGCCATACCTATAGTAAAAGTACCGTCTTTGGGGAATGCCCACCCTGAATAATCGGTCAATGTTTTGTCAAATATTGCATAATATTTAGCACCGGCATCGTCACATTTATACACATGCTGAATAGCATAATAATGCTTGAAAGGCATTTTTTCTTTTGTAAAAAAGCACTTTCTCACAACCGATCCGGCTCCGTCACAACCTATTAAAACCTTTGAATTATATGTCTTCCCGGTACCTGTATGTATAGTATACAGGTCATTTTCGTACTCAACCTTATTGACCACTGCGGAGTATTCTTTGCATACATTTTCCGGTATTTTTGAAGACAGATACCGGTCGAATTTTTCTCTGTCCATGTTGAGATAGAATCTCTGATAATCTCTTCTTAAACCGGTATTCAAGTCTACGGTATGCACACTGAAAAGCTGCGGATTAGCCAGCACATCATTGGGAAGGTTAAGATTCAAAGAAGCTAAAACCCTTTGTGCATCGGGTGCAAGAAGCCCTCCGCAGGCCTTGTGCCTTACGGGAGGATAACCGTCAAGATTTCTCTTGTCTATAAGTAATATGTCATGACCCTGATTTGCCAACAGCATAGTAAGCAGGCTTCCGGCAGGACCCGCTCCTATTATCGCTATATCAAATATCTTCTTCTCATCCATTACACAACAATGTTTATAAGTCTCTTGGGCACCGCTATAACCTTCTTAGGTTGCTTCCCTTCCAGAACATTTAATATTTCTTGATTTTTATATACCAGTTGTTCCATATCTTCTCTGGACATATCGGAACTTATGAATATTTTAGTCTTGTTTCTGCCGTTAATCTGAATGACTATTTCTATCTCGTCTTCAACGGTTTTGGCCTCATCATATTGCGGCCATTTCTGTTGATGAATATACCCGGGAAATCCGCATAATGACCATAGCTCTTCGGTAACATGAGGAGAAACGGGGTTAAGAAGTATAAGGAAGTCTGCAAACTCTTTTTTGGTTATACTTCCCTTAGCATAAATTGCATTGGTAAATGCCATCAACTGTGCAATGGCGGTGTTGAATTTCATTATTTCAAAATCTTTTGTAACCTTTTTAATGGTCTGATGCATCAGCGTCTCCATATCCTTGGAGTAGTTGTCCTCTTCGGTCATGAAATCCGTCATCTTAAAAGCTCTTTCAATAAATCGCCTGCAACCTTTAACGCCGTTTTCCGACCATGGAGCGCTTTTTTCAAAATCCCCTATGAACATCTCATACATACGCAAGGTATCGGCACCGTAATCATCTATTACCTTATCGGGATTAACTACATTACCGCGCGATTTACTCATCTTTTCATTGTTTTCACCCAGTATCATGCCGTGTGCGGTTCTTTTACTGTACGGCTCGGGAGTATTGACATAACCTATGTCGTAAAGAAACTTATGCCAGAATCTGGAGTAAAGCAGATGCAACGTAACATGCTCCATTCCCCCGTTATACCAGTCCACAGGC
>JAKPKE010000033.1 GCA_029553855.1 Bacillota bacterium
ACAGGAAGCTCCCGACTGGTGGGCACAGAGTCCCGAAAGCGGCCCGGTTACTTCCCTGACACCCGATCTTCTCTGGATTCCCGGATTTACCGAAACCCCGGCAGTAGGACCGGACTGGAACGGAAACCCCGTAGTACTCAAAGCAGGCACATACACTGTTGTATTTGCTATGGTTGAGAAAGATACCGGATTGGAAAAAGTAGCAGGCCTTATAGCCGAATAAGCAAAGTAAACTACACAAAAAGGCGGCTTTCGTAGCCGCTTTTTTTGTGCCTTTATTTACCGCTTACTAATACTCAAATCTGTCCATTCTCATTATGGGATTGGACCAGGCTATATTGCCGTATTTATCCTCCACTTCCACTCTGACCATATATGCGCTGCTGGACAGATTTAATGAAGCTTCGGTAAGTTTAGCAGCCGGATCTCGATAGCATTTTCCCCATCTGCTCAGCGTGATGAATGTTATGGTCTTAGCTTCCGAACATTTAACAAATCCGTAGCCGTCCTCGATATAGAAATCATATATTTCCGGTCCGGTAGTTGCATAAAAACTGCCTTTTCTTAAACTGTCCAGCATAGACTCAACGGTAAATTCCTCACACTTGACCATATTCCATCCTCCGCAATACTGTTCTCTTCTGTGCGAATCGTCGTTGGCCATTCCCCATATCTGTTTTCCCTGTTTTAACAGCATTTCCCAGTACACACGGTCATTATCATGATTCTGCGAATATACCGTTCCCCAGTTGCATATTTCCACAATATGCGTGTCTTTTAAGAAATCATACTGATGAGGTTCCACTCGGCTCCATGTGGGATGACAATAAACGGTCAGGAGGTCCAAATCCAGCAATGTCTTTTCCAGTTTCAGCAACGATTCCTTACTCTCGGTAAAAGGTATATCCTCCAGTCTCATACCGTCATAAATCTTATCATTATCCATTGTTGTAAGTCCCAACAGGTGATGGATAGTAAGGGGGTAATCACGATTGGAATGTAATTCCACCCCGGGAACAAGTATAAAATCATCGGTATTATACTTATCGGTCTTTGTCACTATATTATGCTCGGATAGACATAAAAAATTGTAGCCGTGCTCTTTAAAAACATTTACAGCTTCTTCCTGAGACAGCTGTCCGTCACTTCTTGTCGAATGTGCGTGGTAATTGGCTTTATAGAATTTGCCGTTTTCAATAAAATTGGTCAGTCTCATATGTGCAACCTCATTTCTCAACGCATATAAATATCTGCGTTTGCCTAATACACAAGATTATACAACATGAATATAGTTTTTAGATTATTTTTTATTCATATTAATGTAAATTTATTATTTACGAATATACGCCTTAATGAACGGTAATTATGGTATAATTTTTATATCATTCAAATTGAGGTATTTACAATGATTAAACCAAAAACCGAAAATATAAAGATATTCCGCTCAAAGGATTCGGTATTCGGATATCACGGATGGCCTTCGGTATGCAGAGGCTTAAACGGTGAACTTTTAGCGGTTTGTTCGGGTAGCAGATTAGGGCATGTATGTCCGTTCGGCAAGGTACTTCTTTCAAGAAGTTATGATGAAGGACGCACCTGGACAGTCCCCGAGATTATAATGGACACACCTTTGGATGACAGGGATGCGGGTATCACCGTTTTCAACAAAAACAAGATAATTATCACATCTTTCAATCACTTTATCGAAAGGCAAAGTAAATTCCCTCAAGAAGGCTTTAAACTTGCCATGAGAGATGCATATTTCTCCAATAATCACATCACAAAAGAGATGGAAAAGAAATATTACGGCTCCACATATGTTATCTCGGACGATAAAGGACTTACTTGGAGCAAGGTAATGCATGCACCGGTAACCTCCCCGCACGGACCGACCGCATTGAAAAACGGCGGACTTATTTACATGGGTACTTATAAAGAAGCCGATGAGAATCCCGCCAAATATGATAAAAAACTGACATTCGAAAAAGAACTTTTGGTTTTTTACAGCAAAGACGGTTTTAAATGGGAGTATCTTTCGCATGTCCCCTATGTGACAGAAGAAGGATATGAGTATTATCATTGCGAACCGTATATTCTGGAACTGAAGGACAAACTTGTTGCTTTCATCAGGGTGCAAAGAGGTCTCTTCGCAACCCTTATGACCCAATCATACGACCAAGGCAAAACATGGTCCAATCCCGTAAGAATCAACAAACACGGCTCTCCCCCGCATGCTCTTTTACATAGTAGCGGCGCGGTCATATTGACATACGGTTACAGAGAAAAGCCTTTCGGACAAAGGGCTATGATTTCTTATGATAACTGTAAGACCTGGTCCGAGGAAATAATTCTTCGAGATGACGGACCGGACAACGATCTGGGATATCCGGCTTCGGTGGAATTGAAGGACAACAGCATTTTAACGATATATTATCAGAAAGAGACTTCCGATTCTTTATGTGAAATATTCGGAACAATCTGGGAGTTACCGAAATAACGGGAGGACAATATGGCTCTGCAAAAATACATAGTAAGCAAAGACGATTCGATATATGAAGCATGGCCGGATATAGCATTGACAAAAAGCGGAAATCTGATATGCGTATTCTCCGAGTGCGAGCACCACGGCAACAGGGATAATGCAAGAATTGTATACTGCCACAGCCTTGACAGAGGGAATACCTGGTCAAAGAAAACAGCACTTACAAAAAAAGGCACAAAAGAAGAGTTCTTTAACTGTGCACGCATTTGTGTAATGCCCGATGATTCATTGATTATTGTTGCCGACTACATTTTCGGTAACGAAAACCATAAAGCACAGACATTTATATGGAAATCGTTTGATGACGGCATTACA
>JAKPKE010000166.1 GCA_029553855.1 Bacillota bacterium
TTTTCATTTGCCATAATTACATTCCAAATCAATTAGTTGGTACATGCAGAAAACATAATGACAGATAGAAAAATATCATAGATTATGATGTTTCCACAACAAATTTGTATTATACAATATCCCTTAATAACATACCCAGGCCATATGCGGTATTTATTGAATATTGTTGATTATTCTGAATCATTTGATTAAATTGAAATATACATTTATATGCATAATGTTGGAAAAAACTACCAGATTAGACGGATGAGACTCACCACAGACCGTTGGGTGAGAATATAAAAATATTAGAATAGAATTCAAAACCTTTCCATGCTAAAATGCAATTTATGAGAACTCTTGAGTGTATAATAAGAAAGGGCGATTGCTTGAGTGTTTTACAGGATTATCCTGATAATTTCTTCGATCTTATTGTGACATCACCGCCCTACGCGGATTGTAGAGTGAAGACATACGGCGGTATAGCACCTGATGCCTATGTAGAATGGTTTCTTCCACGGAGCGAACAGTTTTTAAGGGTTCTGAAACCCACCGGTACCTCTATATTGAAATTATTGAACCCTTGGGGCACAGAGCAAAAGAAAGAAACGAAGAATTTTTAGACGAATAGTGACCTTTTAAAAATGTCATTTCGAGGAGCGCGAGCGACGAGAAATCCTAATGATGGCAGTTTGTTAAAGATTTCTCCCTTCGGTCGAAATGACAAAAATGGCGGTTATTCAAAGCTCTTTTTTTATGTTTACCCATTCATAATAGGCTTTCATTGTGCCACGGAAGGCACGCATAAGTGCAGCACGGTACCCTTCATCATACAATTGCCTGTCTTTGTTTTTGTCACACCAATACAGTCAGGAGGGAATAGGTTAGTCGTTGACATATGGCGTCTCCTTCAACGCGTCATAAATTTTGTTTAATGTGAGGTATAACAGATAAAAAGATTGATGTACAAGATGTGGAATGGATTTTTTAAATCTTTTTGAGCCATTTTTCTAAGCGTTCGCACCCCAATTTAAGCATGTCAAGGCTATTGGCATAAGAAAACCTTATGTGAGAACCTGCCTTGTAGGCGCCAAAGTCATATCCCGGGGTGAGGGCGACCCCTGCCTCGACGAGTGCCCGTTCGGCAAATTCCATGCTGTCGATTCCCCACCTGCTTATGTCTGCATATATATAAAAGGCGCCTTCAGGGTTATAAGGTATATTGAAGCCAATGCCTTTAAGTCTCGGAATCATAAAATCTCTTCTTTC
>JAKPKE010000181.1 GCA_029553855.1 Bacillota bacterium
GTGTTTTCAACGGTATCGGCCCCAAAGGGAATCTGAATCCCCGACAGCGAAAAAGCATGTTGCACCGAACGTTTCATTCCTCTGGCATCGTAAGCATAACTACTTTTGTTCCCGTTACTGAATTGTATCGTAGTGGGCAAATGTAAACAATTATATTTTACCCAGGCAATACCCCGGTGATATTATCGGGAAGTACGAAAGGGATGAGATAAAGCCCTCGATTGATACAGCAGCCAAAATTGCCGAGGCGCTAAATGTACTATTGATTATTTAGTAAAGGATGCAGAGTACCAGAATATAGATGACGAGACGTTAAAACGGATGAAGAACATTGAGAAGCTTTCGCCTGAAGATAAAAGCCATGTGTACGCAATGCTCGATGCGTTCTTTGCCAAAAGTAAACCACAAAGCTTGTTATTATAAAAAAAGCCCGGGCAACCGGGCTTTGTCATCCTATCTTGTTCCTAAAATATTTCCCACGCAAATAGACCCCCAAAATAGATATGAAGATGTTGCTGCAAAAAATAAGAATGTAATCAGGATTGATAGTACATGATTTTTAAAGAACATCGGCTTTTCCTTAACTATCTCTTTTGCCTTACCAGTCCTATGCAATGTGAGATACAGAATAAAAATCATCAACACATTGATACCAATCATCTCATAATGACCTAATGTCTTTGAAAATAAATAAGCCATAGAAATATTAATTATCATAATTAGCAACAGAGAAAACGAAAACGCCAAAACAAGGGTTGCAAGCAAATGCGGTTCATTATCCCTCAATATCTTCTTGTAAAAGAGATAATAGTAATAATATAGTGTTTTTATCATGGTTTGTAATTTTGATAAAAGTAATACCAAAGGGCTTCATTGGATTGGGATGGTGGGCCGACTTGGCTCTCCCAACGATTGTACCAGAAGTTAAATTTTGCTTCTTGATACCATTCCATGTTGGTTACTGCTCTTCCAAGCTCCCAGCCTACACCCCATGCAGCACCATAAAGGCCACCAACGGTGGTAATCAAATTTGACCCCTGCTCCATGTACATCTGCCCGTCAGTTATCTGTCCCGTTCTATTTTGCTGGTCAATTTTATAAGCATTCCAAACACCTAAGCCATATCCCCCTATTTTTATTCCAGTTGAAACTTTTTTACCAAATTTTAATTTACCTCCCGTCGCACCGTTTCCACCCCAAGTTTGCTGATAGATCTTAAAGTTTTTGCCCATCCAAGTGCCATATGTTTTACTATAATACATTTCTCCCGCAATCGCACCGGCAGTACCAACAATAGGCTCCCATCCTGGACCCCCTTGTCCTTGGGGAGCATTATTCACCATCGTCATATCCATATTTGGACCTTGACTTTCCTTGCCTGAGAAAAGGTTTGATGCTAACCATAGTCCGCCTCCTGCTGCTGTCAGATAACCTAGTCCTTTAAGAGCTATACCGGAATTACTTACTGCAAGTTTGACCATTGGCATAACTAGATTATTCATATTTAATCCTATTGACAGATTCACATGGTGCTCCTCCGGCAAATGCTCCTCCCGGTCCAAATAAATACGCACCACCAACTGCCCCGACTACTCCGCCCAAAATAGCACCTGCCCAAGTACTAGCAGAATTCTTCCATCGGCCGGGCCTCCATTCCCAATTATTGG
>JAKPKE010000187.1 GCA_029553855.1 Bacillota bacterium
ATCTTTAAACAATTTAAAACCGACCGTCATATCGTCAGGTGAATAGTAAGACTCGGAACCGGACATACCTCTGTCGGACATATATTTTTCAATGTTGTTTTTACCGTAAACTCTTAAAAGCATGTTAAGAGCGGCTCTGTCATCACTCTTTAACACATACTCGCATAATTTCTGTATAGTGTATGTATCGGAATAGTTGCCCTTTGCTACAACGGAGGAATTGCCGTCCCGGTCAGCCTCAGTATATTCAACCGATGTATCCAAAGGCATTGCCTGCCGCACTTCCGGCTCATATGCATACATTACGACCGCCAGTTTATATGCACATACATTATCAAATTTCCGGCTTGCGGAAATATCAAAGGATTTATCTGCGGTAATATCCTGAACCGATAATGCATAAACACCGGTCTTTACGGAAAGAAGGTATTCGAAATATCCTAAAAGATCCTCAAACTTTTCTATTTTTATATGATTCTCCGGTAACGGCTGTTCAATTACGGGCGTTCCGGTCGGTGTCGGAGAGGGCGTATCGGTAACGGTCCCGCTAGGAGAAGGTAATGCGCTTATCGCAGGCTCTTCCGTCTTGATTTGTGAGGGTGTAGGGGTAATATCTCCGTTAAACCAGCCCTTCATGTATGCGTAAATAAAAGATATGGCTATGCACAGGATTACGGTGATTGCTACCAATACCGCTATATTCTTTTTATCCTTTTTTGTATTCTTAGTGCTTTTCTTCTTATTTGCCATGTTTATCCGTTTTCATTGCATAATAAATGTCTGCGTTAAGATTATACCATTAAATAACCTTGTACAATTGTAATTATAGCAATGTAAACCGGACATATACTAAAAAGCGAAAAAGTGATATATATGAAATATTATTCAAAACCGTTAAGTACCTGCTCTATTTTTTCTTTTGTTGCCAGTGTCTCGGAAAATGCCGTTGCACTTCCCGCTGCAAGTCCGTATCTTAATGCATAATCGAAATCGGCCGAATGCATATATCCAGCAATAAAGCCCGCTGTAAGCGAATCTCCCGCTCCTACGGTGTTTTTCACTTGTCCTTTGGGTGCATCACGGCATATTATCCGGTTATTCTCGGTAACCAGCACTGCTCCCTTATTGCCTATGGAAACAAGCACATTCCTTGCACCCATCTTCTGCAGTTTATTTGCATAAAATACTATATCCGAATCGGTATGTATCTCTTTACCGAAAAGCTGACCCAATTCAGCTCTGTTGGGCTTGACCATAAACGGTTTGTGTTTCAGCGTGTTCAGAAGATAATCTTCCGTCGCATCTACAATTACATATATGTCCTTGGCCGTTATACTGTTTATAACATCGGAATAAATCTTTGTATCCAGATTTTTAGGCACTGCTCCCGCCAAGACAAGGCAATCACCGTCTTTCAGTGCTTTTGTCTTATTCAGAAGAGCTGCAACGGAATCCCGGTCAACCGAAGGTCCAATGCCGTTAATATCCGTTTCCTTATCGGATTTAATCTTTACGTTGATTCTTGTCATACCCGAAGAAAGTTCGATAAAATCGTTCTTTATTCCCAAAGATTGCATTCCCTGCCGTATAAACTGTCCGGTAAAACCCGAAATAAAACCCAATGCGATACTTTCTATCCCCAGATTGTGCAGCACAACGGATACATTGATGCCTTTCCCGCCGAAGAAATATGCTTCTCTTTCCGTTCTGTTAACTTCTCCCAAAGCCAGTTGCGGTACCAGTACAGTATAATCTACCGCCGGATTCATTGTAACCGTGTAAATCAAGACAACACCTCCATCTATATAGACAACATAAGTATATCATGTTAATTTGCTTTGAAAAATCGCTTAACGCAATGTCTGAAGACATTTTTTTATTTTATTCTCTGCATTTTTTTGCTATATTATTGTATAATCACATGTAATGTGATACCCTTGTTTACAAGGTCGGTTAAGCAATATATTATCAGTAAAGTTGTTATTTGAAGGACACATATGGATATTCAAGCATCGAAAAAAGGAATATCTTTGAAACTCAATCATCGCAGAATTATCTTCTTTCTGCTTGCATTACTGTTTTTAACGGGCGGTGTGTTTTTTACCCATAGGATATGCAATGACCATTTTGACATACAAAAGGACGAAGCGCTTCTTTTAGCCGACAGTTCCTCCTCGCTGATACCGCAATCCTATCTGAAAGCCTTGGATAATAATATTAGCGATTTGAGCAAAAAAGAGTATATCAGCATAAAAAACAGCCTGATACAACTTGTCAAAACAAACGACCATATAGGATATGCATACTTTGTAATGATGCAAAAAGGGATTATTGTCCTGGCGGTGGATTCCTCCCCTGCGGACTCCGAATATTATTATCTTCCGGGACAGATATGCTCAGGAGCGGAAAAACTGAAGCATATCAGATTTAATTGGCAAACCCCGCAAATATCCAAGCCGTATGAAAACGATTCGGGCAGGTGGATAAGCGTTACAGTGCCCGTAACAGATAATGAAACCGGTGAAATACTGGCTTTATTCGGACTGGATTATCCTGCAAATCAATGGTATATTGCACAAAGAAAAATTGCCATACAGTCGGGTATTTTCTGGTTCGGTACAATTGCCATGCTTGCAGTGATTTATATGATTTCATCAATAAACACTCAACTTAAAAAAGACCGTCAGCTGATAAAGGAAACGGATGACCGCTTGAATGAAAGCATGACCCTGTACAAAGGAGTATTTGACCAGACCGCCATTGGAATAGCCATCATGGACGGTTATAATTATCTGGTTGAAACGGAATCGGGACTGCCGGGTATTAATGCCGCCTTTGAGAATATACTGGGAAGAAAAAAGGAAGAAATAGCGACAACCACATGGGTTGACCTTACAAATCCGGAAGATCTTGATGAGGACATGGAGTATTTCCGAAAATTCAAATCCGGTCTTATAGACAGGTATGATATGGAAAAAAGATATATTAAACCCGACGGGGAGAAAGTATGGGTACATATGACCGTTTCTCCTCTGTATTTCGAGAATGTGGGCAATAAGTACCATCTGTGCACAATAAGAGATATATCAAAAAGAAAGCAGATTGAAAAAAATCTTTTGGAGTCGGAAAGAAGCTATTCTCTATTATTGGACAATACACCCGGAATGATTTACAGATGTAAATATGACAGAGACTGGACCATGTTGTTTGTATCTCAAGGGTGTTTTGAGCTGACCGGTTATCACCCCGAATCACTGATTAACAATGCCGTCAAGTCATATAATGATATCATTGTACCCGAGTATCGTGAGATGGTATGGCAGAAATGGTCTTATGCACTGTCCTACAAGCAAAAAATGGTATATGAGTATGAGATTATAACCGCATCGGGTGAGACAAAATGGGTATGTGAACAAGGTCAAGGCATTTATGATGAACTTGGCAATGTTATTGCTCTTGAAGGTCTCATAACGGATATATCAGCCCGAAAAGAACATGAAGAGACAATAAAGTACATCAACAACCATTACCCGGTGACCGGACTGTTTAATCAGAAATATCTTATTGAAAAATTCAGCGGGGATATAGCAGCAAAAGACCATTCTTCCAAGGCTCTATTGGTTATTCGCATAAGAAAATATAATCTTATACTGACTACTTACGGATATTCCTATTGCAGATCGGTTATAAAAAACATCGCCACACATTTAACAGAGATAACCGATGATTCCCATATACTCTGTCAGCTTTCAATGGATAAATTCGCTCTATATGTGAAAAACTTCCGCACTAAAAATGAACTTGTGAAACTGTGTGACAGGATAATAAAAATGTTGAGCAGCAATACGGCTCTGAAAGCATACGGAGCATGGGTAGGTGTCGATATTTTCAATAAAAATGACAAAGATATTCAGACGGTACTGAAAAATGCCACAATGACCGCAACATTGACCGATGCCGTTAAACCGTTCGGTTACAGCTTCTACGACACGGATATGGAATCCGATGTAATGAGACAGGAATACATAAAAGACATATTGGCACGCATTTGCGACAATACCGAAAGAGACTCTTTTTATCTGGAGTACCAACCTATAATAAACAGAGACGGAAGCATTCATGCTTTCGAAGCACTTGCACGTATAAAAGACAAAGAACTGGGCAACATAAGTCCGATTGAGTTCATAGATGTTGCGAAAAAGCGGTATCTTATCGTGGAGCTGGGTAGAATAATACTCGACGAAGCATGCGGATTCATAAAAAAACTGCAGGACAACGGTTGGCCCGACGTATCGGTTGCCGTTAACATTTCGGAAATTCAGTTATCAAGAGATGATTTCCTTACCGACTTAAAAAATGCCATAGATAAAAATTCCGTTTTGCCGGAAAACCTCATTCTGGAGATTGCCGAATCGGGTTTTGCCGATAATCTGGAAATGATAAACAATCAACTTACAAAAGCCCAGATTTTAGGCATACGGTTTGCCATAGATGATTTCGGTACAGGTTACTCCTCATTGGCAAAGGAACATGAAATTGCCGCCGATATAATCAAGATAGACAAATTCTTCATAGACCAGCTTCTTGTTAAAGATGAAAAAGAACTCATAACTTCAGATATTATAAATCTTGCCCATAAGATGGGACAAAAAACTGTAGCCGAATGTATTGAGTACCCGAAACAACTGGAATACCTAAAGAGAAACAACTGTGACTATTATCAGGGTTTTCTGTTCTCCAAGCCGGTAGCAGCTCAAAAAGCCCTTGAACTTCTTGAAAGCGGAAAGTTTAGTATTTAATGTGAATACAACATTATTTATACTTATGAAGAAGCTCCATCATCAGCATGAAGTTTCTTATCGGAGTAGTTGGCGAAACAAGATTGGAACATCCCACTATTGCACCGTTCAACTCCTTTGCCGCCAAAACGGCTTCGGTAACCTCCGTTCTGACATCGTCTTGGCTTTTACTGTCTAAAGTAGCTGCCGATATTCCCCCTATTACCGTTATATCGGGATATTTTGTCCTTACCGAGCGGATGTCCATTCCGCAGGAACAGTCGGCTTCGTAATGTCCGTCTATACCGCTGTGGATATAAAAATCATCCGCCACATCCCAGAAGTAACCGTCCGAACCGAAGACATGATAAATCCCGTATTCGTGACACTTATCCGATATCCTTCTTAAGCGGGGAACCATAAACGTCTTAAATACTTCATTTGAATAAAACAGTCCTCTGTTGCCGGCACAGTCTCCCCCTCCGTATGCGATGCGCGCACCTATGGAAGCTATCAGAGGTATATTCATCAATGCTCTTTGTGTCAAAGCCTCCAGATATCTCTCCACTAAATCCGGTCTCGCCGCAACCGCCTCAAACCATACTTCTCTTGTATTAGGTATCAGAAGAGCCAGACCGCCGGTATAGGTAGCTCTGCGTTTGTTGAAGTAACTCATGGTATCTATATAATCGCTGTGCATGGAAATATCGGGAACATATCTTTTATTGTATTGCTCGGTGTTGATTACTTCCTCTTCCAGAAAATCGGGATTGTCTACATCTTTTTTGCTATCTTCCATACAAGCAAACAGCTCATATTCATCAAAGTACTTCATTATCCAATAAGTACCATCTTCTCTTTCATAATAGAAAGTGACATCGTCCAGCATTTTTGTCGGTTTGTAGCGGTATCGCCAGTAGGAAGGGCGTACATAGTCAAAATCCATCGCTTCATTCCAGTCAAAAGCATCCTGCCTGGATTTTTCTGCAAATTCCCTGTGGGCTTCTTCTCCGCGGAACCTTGCAAGGCTTTCTCTGTACTGCTGAATACCGCCGCCCACATACATGGTTCTCCCCATTACCTGTGATGCGACTCTCGACGAAACGGAGCCGCAATAGATAGGTACATGATCGCTTTTTTCTTTAGAAAATGCCGCCATTACTCTTTCATACGAATTCATAATGCTTTATATATACAGTCAGCAACTGTTCCTCCCTCTCTTTCTTTTTAAATAAAATGACACCGATACAAATTGATTATATCCGTCAACAGCGGTCGTTTAATATCATTCAGTCTTTGTCGTGTATATACTCCCATATATTATTGCCGGTCTTCAAATATGTGCCCGCTCCGTAAAGTTGATACTGTTCGTAAAAGGAAATACCGTCTACGGAATTGGGCTTAATTTCTACACCGGCACCTATTGTAATAGTGCGCAGTTTGCCGTTTCCTAGAAATACATTCTCTCCGAGATATATAAGATTGGCGGGCAGAGTTACACTTTTCATATCGCTACTCTCCGCAAAAGCATAATCTTGTATATATGTTACAGTATCCGGTATATGAACCGTGTAAAGCGGGCTTTTGTAAAAAGCCTTTTCTCCTATTATTCTTGTTCCGTGTGCTATATAGTATTCCGTTCTCATAAACGAAACGGGGAAATACACTATTTCCGACATGCCGTCCTTGAATAGTACACCGTTAAATGACTTATATATTCTGTTACCCTGATCCACCTCTATTTTCGCAAATTCGGGACACTCACTAAAAGCCGTCGGACTTATATAAGTAACCGATTTAGGGATAAATACTTCTCTTAAAGCGGAACAGTTATAGAAAGATTCATCCTGGAGTTCTATAATGCCGTCATCCAATTTAACGGTTATCATGGAGGAGTTATCGCAAAAAGCTCTGTTTCCTATTGAGGCAACCGCTTTGTTATCTATTGATGCCGGTATAACGGGGTGTTTGGCATTTGTCTTGCAGGAAATAATTGTTTCTCCCGATACGACATACTCAACTTTTGTTTCATAAGTAATAATAACATACATCAGTACGGCTGCGCATAATATAAACACTATTAGAGATATCGGTTTGAGGTACTTCATTTAAAACCCTTTCTACCGTTAGATTATAACATAAACGAACATAAAAAAAGGGGCTGTTAGAAATTTCTTAACAGCTCCTTTAAAACATGATCAATTAATTGTTCAGTCCTCTTCCTTATCGGATACAAGAGCAGGCTCCTCAACATCCGCAGCTTCAGCTTCCTCATCTTCCGTATATACCTTAGGTACCGTTACGGTAACAACAACGCTGTCCGGCGGTGTAACCAATTCTATTTTTTCATTCTTTGCTATATCAAGTTCCTCCACCGTCAACACATCACCGGGTTTCATTTGCGAAACATCCACTTCCACACGGTCAACAAAATCTGCAGGAAGGGCGCTGTATGTTATTTCATCCAGCATATGAATGAGCACACCTTCTCTTATTCTTTCTCTTCCGCTGATTATGACTCTGGCTACGCTTCTTGTAACCTCCCCGGCTACCAAGGCCTGAAAGCTTAAATGCTCCAGTTTATTGGCACCGGGAGTGTATGTGGCTTCCTTCAGTACCGCCATATACTTTTCTTTACCTATCACTATTTCCACTTTTGAACCGATGAAATTGTATTGCAGAAATCTCTCGGCTTCATGTACGGGAAGCTGTAAGCAAACCGATTCCTCCAGATGCTTTCCGTAAAGCACCGCCGGTATTATGCCTTTATTTCTAAGTTGTCTTCCTTTTAAATTCTTTTCACGTTTTTCAAAGTTTAATGTAACCACGATATCTCCTTTCAAGGTCAGTTATCATTACTGCCGAATATTCAGCCTAAAAGATATTTTACCACGATTTTACAGGCAAGGCAAATAGAAATGTAGAGAGAGATTCTGATATGTTCTGATATCAATTTCGTTCTGTATATTTAAGAAAATATCTCGGTATTTCACTTATCTTGGGTTAAGTACACCTGTGCGGCGTGTACATGTCGAGCGGAAGCGGTAAAGAATTCATGTAATGTTCTTAATTTATTCACAGTTTATTAATATATTCTGTTTATATTATAATTGTTATATCATCATTAATACTTACTTCGAGGTAGACATGAAAACAAATACTTTATGCAAATTAGTTCTTTTACTGATAACATTATCCATTCTTTTATGTTCCTGTGAGAGTGCAACTCCCACCGTATCCTATGTTCCCTCTCCCCAAGCGGAACAATCCGAACAACCTGTTAATACGGAAGTTATACCTTCACCGACCGATACTCCAACTCCAACACCTACACCTACTTCCACACCGTTGCCCGCAAAGCCTACAGCATATACCGACGGTAAGTATTTCACCGTGGATGAACTGAACGGAGTTATATTGGACTACAATACGGAAGGCGGAGTATATGTTAATATTCCCGAAACCATAAAC
>JAKPKE010000202.1 GCA_029553855.1 Bacillota bacterium
GATGATGAAGGGCTGTTTCATATTCATGGCTTGTCTGCAAGGTATCCTGGCGACTTTGGCGACCCTGCCGAAGATATCCATTGCCGATGCGCCGTCATTGACGTTGTACAAGGGCTAGAGCCTACGTTAAGGCGTGGGATCAATCCTGTAACTGGCAAGAGCGATATTGCTAGTTATAAAGATTACGATACTTGGAAAAAGGAACAGCCTACAGCAATTCCCCAAAATAGAATTACTAGAAACTATGATAGCAATATAGCTCAAACATTAGGCAAGGACAACTACAATGAGTTGCGTGATATTATTGAAAAAAGTGGTGATAAAGATGTTGTTAACTTCTGGAATAAGTATGAAAGTGAAATTAACATAAGGGATAAGAATTATTCTGGTGGTGCATATTTTAATCCAAGCGATGAGAAGATAGTATTTAATATTGAAAAGGATAGAACTGGTAGCGATTTTTCAAACCCGTATCAAACATTTGTTCACGAGTCAGGGCATGCCATTGACTACAAATTAGGCAAAAATTATGATGGTGGGCTATACTACTCACAAGGATATAATAATAACGAATTTGGCAAAGCTATACGGAGTGATGTTGATACATGGGCAAAATCATATAAAGATGAAATGCTACCAGAAATAGTGAAGCATATGGAAAATAAGGAATATGGTGCAATATGGGATAAGTATGGAGATAATATAAGCTTAATCACAGTAATTGGTGATGAAAAAGAATATAACATACAATGGGGATATGACCGAATATCAAAAGAATTGGAGGGTTTACCTCTTAAATCTCTAACAGAAATAAGTGATATTGTGAAAGGTGCTACAGACGGCAAGTGTAAAGTTATAATCGGTCATGAAGAGGGGTATTGGGAGCGTAAAGGAATGCTTGAGACTGAAGCGTTTGCAGAGATGTTTAGTGCTACGATTACAAATAAGGGTAGTTTGAATGTATTGAAAAAATACCTGCCAAACGCCTATAGTGTTTTTGAGAAGATGATAAAGGAGGTTTTGT
>JAKPKE010000232.1 GCA_029553855.1 Bacillota bacterium
GTATTAAGAAACATAGCAAGTTATGAGTCATATATAAAGACTACGGCAGATTATCTGGCAAGGCTCAAAGTACCGGTATTCCTCAGATTTGCCGGTGAAATGAATATAAAAGACAACTGCAAGGATTACAATTCATTTATACAAGCCTTCAGGTATGTTTCGGGGATTATGAAGGATAAAGCCCCCAATGTAGCGATGGTATGGTCCCCTAATGATATCTCGGCCAAAGACCGCACATATGGTCAATATTATCCGGGGGATGAATATGTTGATTGGGTAGGGATAAGCACATATACGTACCGTTACTTCCAGGGGAAAAAGGACTGGGGAACCCAGCAGGACAGCATAGACAGCGTATTTATGACCGGGGACTATGCAAACCCATTGGCAAAGATAAAGCCGATTATCGATATCTATGGTACAAAAAAGCCTATAATGCTCTCCGAAACAGGTATAGGCCATTACTCAAAGCTTGCTGGAGAAAATATGTCTGATTGGGCCACAATGCAGCTAAGACGGCTTTATGTATATGGTCCCATGATCTATCCGCAGCTTAAGGGTATATACTACTTCAATGCAAATAATGATTATATAGCCAGATATGATGATTACTCCTTATATGGAAGCATCAAGCTCAATGCATTATATAATGAGCTGGTGAGCAGCGGCAACTTCTTATCCGATATCAACGGCAGTCCGAGCTTCAGATATGAAAAAATCACAGACTACAGCGTTCAAGGTTTAAAGCTTGAGCTTTCTGTCTATACTATTGTGCCAAAGGTATTAAACCCTACGGTTCAATACAAGCTTGACGGAAAGGTCTGCGGGGTTAAAACCCAGATACCCTACACCCTGGAGTTTGATTTATCCGCCCTTCCAAAAGGTGAGCACCAGTTTGCCGTGGAAGTATATAACGGAAACAATCAATTAGGCTGCAGGAATTATACCCTAAATATCAACGTCGACAGTATAAACCTGAAGAAAAAGTAAAATGACATTTATCCGGAGGCGTGATATGCACAATTACAATATATTGATTGCTACCATGCGCCTTGACATAGGCGGTGCAGAGACTCACATAGTGGAGCTTGCCAAGGGGCTTTCCCGGGCCGGCTTCAATGTTGTCGTGGCTTCTGCCGGGGGTGTATACGAAAAGGAACTAATAAACAGTAATATCAAAGCATATCACGTGCCCCTGAATAATAAAAAACCTCATAATGTAATAAAGGCCTTCAACCAGCTGAAAAACATCATAAAAGCAGAAAATGTCGATCTGGTACATGCCCATGCCCGTATTCCCGGGTTTATATGCGGGCTACTGCATAACAAAATGGGGTTTCCCTTTGTCACAACCGCCCATGGCACCTGGAATACAGGCTATGGGCTTCGCTATATAACCAATTGGGGTCAAAAGACCGTAGCCGTAAGTGAAGACATCAGGAAATATCTCCTGGACAACTATAAAATAGAAGATAAAAATATTGCAGTGACAATCAATGGAATAGATACCGACAAATTTTCACCTTCCATCGATTGCTCGGACATATCAGCCGAACTTGCACTGGAGCCGGAAGACAAAAAAATAGTATATATAAGCAGGTTTGACAGTGACAGGGGCTATATAATAAACAAGCTCCTGGAAATCGTACCGGAGCTTGCAGGAGCAATTCAAAACCTTAAGGTTATTATGGTAGGCAGCGGAAACATTCTGGACTTGGTTAAGGAAAAAGCAGCGGAAATAAATAACTCTATCGGTCAAAATACTGTAATTATTACAGGCTCCCGTATCGACATAAATAAATTCACCGTACTGGCTGACTTGTTCATAGGCTTTGGCCGTTCCTCTCTGGAAGCTCTGTCTGCCGGGAGACCTCTCATACTTGCAGGGAACGAAGGCTATATAGGAATTTTAGACGAAAACAGCCTGGATGATGCAGTAAAATCTAATTTTTCCGGCCGTGGGAAAAGCAAAACGGAAGGTGAATCACTTAGAAACGACATTATAAAAGTAATGCAGATGAGTGAAGAGGAAAGAAAAACCCTGGGCAGCTTTGGCCGCAGCTTGATAGAAAACAGCTATTCCGTGAAAAGGATGGTACAGGATAACATAAAAGTATATTTACAACTTTTGGAACGGGAATAATACAAAAGGGGATAAACCTATGTATGACATTATGATATCAGGTTATTACGGCTTCAGAAACAGCGGCGATGATGCCATTCTGGAGGCTATTATTGATAACCTGAGAAATATAAAAGATGATATACGGATTGTGGTTCTTTCGAAAACTCCAAAGGCTACTGCAGCAAACTATGGAGTGGATTCCATTGACCGCTTCAACCTTTTTAAGGTAATAGAGACAATGAGAAAAACAAAGCTCTTTTTGAACGGCGGCGGAAACCTGATACAGGACGTAACCAGCACGCGTTCATTAATATACTATTTGACCACAATTTTTCTTGCCAGGCTCTCCGGCCTCAAGGTAATGCTGTATGCAAACGGGATAGGCCCGGTTGCCGGGCACATTAATCGTTACTTTACCTCAAAGATAATAAACTTAGTGGATGTCATCACACTCAGAGAAGAAGCCTCCGGTCTGGAGCTAAAAGCATTGCATATCACAAAACCCGAAATAATCGTCACTGCCGACCCGGCGTTGGGCCTTGAACCGGCAAGCCCCGGAGAAATAGAGCATATATTCGCAAAGGAAGGAATTATTACAGATTGCCCGTTGATCGGATTTTCCATCAGGAAGTGGGAGGGCTATGAAGACTATAGCCGAATAATCGCTCAGGCAGCCGATTACCTGGAAGAAAAATATAATGCAAAATCATTATTCATTCCTCTGCATTTTCCTACAGACCTTTCGGTTGCAGAGGACATAGCCACGAAAATGAAGCGTACTCCCTTTATATTAAAAAACATGTATAGTGCAGACAATACCCTTGGAATTATGGAAAAACTGGATATGGTATTGGGAATGAGGCTCCATGCCCTTATATATTCCGTAAGTCTTGCAGTGCCGGTAATAGGACTGATATACGACCCCAAGGTTCAGGGTTTCCTGGAATATGTGGAGCAGCCCTCCGGCGGAAATGTTGAGAATTTGAATTTGGAAAGCCTGAAAAGGCTTATTGACGAAGTATGGAGCAATAAAGCGGAAATATCGCTGCAGCTTAAGGAAAGAAACAAGCTCCTGAAGCAAAAGGCATACGAAAACGCCGAAATAGCAATCAAGCTGCTGAAAAAATAATTAATGAGGTGCAAATACACCTCATTTTTGCTAGTTAAAACAGACTCGCAGCATTGTCATTCTGAGCGCAGCGAAGAATCTGCTCAAAGATCCTTCACGACCTTCAGAATGACAGGTAAGCTAACTTTGTCCATGTATAATATCAACTTACTGCGCCTTGCTTAGATTCTTCACGTCCACTATTCTGGTTTCCATTAAAATCATCTGTGTATCTAGCACCTGCTGCTGCTCCCTGTTGATATCCAGCCTTCCGTTTGCCCGGAAGCCGTATTTTGTCTCGACACCCGGAACCTGTATGGTCACACGCACATTGAACCTTCCGGGTTTTTCAGCCCATACGACAGTTCCATCCGCCTTAGTAAGCTGCTCCACTGCAGGAACGACCTCTTTGCCTACAATCTTCCCCATGGGAGTATCTGTCTTTACATCATATATATCTGCTCCTACTATGATGGCATCCACAGAATACTGTCTGACTCCTTCCGCCAGCATCACAGTGTATTCCAGGGTATCAAACTTTGCAGGATTACTGTGCCTGTCAATGGCAAAATACCTGTAATAAACCCCTGCCAGGAGGGCGGCAGCAAGCAGCAGTACACCTATATCCACAATATTAATCTTTCCAAACAGCCTTCCCTTTTCATCCAAAATCATATCTGCACCTCCCTATTTCCCCGGCAATGTGATTTTCGTTACAAAGCCCTGGTTTGCATATCCTTTACCCTTTATGGAAAATTTCTTCCCTACCTTTATTTCTGCGCCGCCTATTATTATGTTGGCGGGAGTGATATTGGCCTGCCCTTCTATCGTTATTATCACATCGTACATATCAGGCACGTCTGCTATCACATACCTGCCGTTTATCAGGTCTTCATTCAGCATTGTCGCATTCCTTGAGGTCTTGCTTACTACTGTTCCGATTTCATTTCCCCTGACGCTGTCCCTTATGGGATCCCCCGGGTTTATCGCATCAACGAATTCCATATTTACGTTGGTTATTTCAAAATCATAGGTTACTTTACTGGTTTCCACCACCTGTTTGCTTCTCCCCCCGAAAAATACCCGGTACGCTCCTCCCACAATTGATATAATAAGCAATACAATCAGCAAATCTATTATATTTACTTTGCCGAACAGTCTCCCTTTCCCATCAATTAAGGCCATATGCTCACCCTACACCCTTTCATTATCCTTTATTACATTTTCATATAACTTCTCAATGCCCCTCGCCATTGCATCGGCAGCAAAGTGCCGGACAACAAGTTCTCTTCCTCTGTCCCCCATGGTTTTTCTGAGTTCGGGATCGTGAATCAGCTCAAGTATCCTCTCAGCCAGCATTGAATGATCCCCAACCGGCACAAGGTATCCATTGAATCCGTCTTTTACCACCTCGGGTATTCCCCCTGTATTTGAAGCTACAGACGGCTTTCCCAAATTCATCCCTTCAATAAGCGACAGGCAGAGTGCCTCTGATAAAGAAGAAATCACATTGATATCCATAATATTGAATATCTCATATGTATTTTCCACAAAGCCTGTGAAAATAATCCGATCTGCAAGCCCCAGCCGCCGTGCAAGCTCTTTGAGTTCCTTTTCCATTGGCCCGGCGCCTGCTATCAGGAACTTAACATTGTTATTGTCCCGGGAAATAATCTCCGCGGCATTTATAAAATAATTGTGTCCTTTGACCTTTGCCAGCCGGGCAACTATCCCTACAACTACATCACCTTCTGCTATTCCCCATTTATTCCTTATACGGCTTCTTTCCTCAGTATCAAGCTCCTTGACCTGTCCTATTCCTCCGTATATCAACGAAATTTTATCCCCGGAAACTCCGTTTTCAATCATGCCCTGCTTTGCAGCAGATGAAACGGCTATTATACCGTCACTGAGCAAATTGTTCAAAAGTGAGTAGGCAAACCTCCCTATACCTGCTTTTCTGCCTTCAATGCAATGCTTCGTATTAATTATTTTTGCTCCTGCTATTTTGGCCGCAAGCCTGGCGGACAATGACGCATGGGTATGCACAATTTGAGGCCTCTCTTTTCTGAAAATACCTGTCATAAGACTTATCGCCCCTGCATCAAAGGACTTGTCTTTCATGCCGTCAACCGGTACAACCTCAAATCCCAGCCTCCGGACCTTATCTATAAGCAGGCTTCCCTGCGGAAGCACAACCTTAATATCAAACCTGTCCTTGTTTGCCGCTCCAAGATAGTTCAACAGCCAAATACCCGCTCCGCCTATTTTCATATCGCTCAGCACATGTATCACTTTTATCATAAATCCGGCACCTCATTATCCTTCGATATAAGGGACTTGGCTGTCATTCCCAATGCCAGCATGACCCAAAAGGTCAGCAGCACCTTGTTGTTATACCAGATGTTTTCCACTATCCCCTGAGCCAGATACCCTGCCATACCCGAAGCAGCAGCTATCATAAATGTGGAAACAAATCTGTCTCTGGTCTTATAGAAGCCTGCAAGCATTGTTTTATAATATACAGCTATTATGGCAAAAAACATCAGAAAGCCGGCTATACCCGTTTCAATCAGAAGCTGTATATAGATGTTGTGGGAGTGATGTGCATACGCTGCATTAAGAGAATACTTGGGATAAATAAGCTTAAAGGGTTCCAGGCCCAGTCCTATTCCGGAAGGCCAATAATCCTTAACTATTTTCAATGATCCGAGCCACACGGAAATTCTGTAGAAGGAGGATGTATCGGACAGGTTTCCGATACTTGTAAATCTGTTTATTACTGATTGGGGCAATACAAAAGGCAGTAACAACAGACCAATTACCCCAAGAATTACAAATCTCCTGTCCCTGAGCACGGCAAACAAAGCAAGAGCAAGCATAAGCCCAATATATGCCCCTCTTGAATAAGTATAGACAAGGCATATAAGCATTATGGCGGTCAGCCCCAATGTCGTAAGTTTGGAAACCCAACCCTTCTGCCCCCACAGCATGGCAATGGCAACGGGTATTATCAGCACCAGATATTCCCCAAGTACGTTGGGGTTTTCGAAGGTAGAGCCTATGCGGGCTTTAATATCCTCGAAAAGTGTAGTGTCAACCCATGCCTCTGACGTGGCCCCTACAGTCTTCATCTGATACAGCCCGTATGCAGAAATGACGGCAGTGGAAAGCACCAGCAGCATAATTAAAGTATAAAGCTGATTTTTTGTCTTTATGGTATTCATCAGTATAAAATAAAATATTATAAATGCTGCATGTATCAGAAGCTCAATGGTGCTGCCGGCGGGAGTGTATGATGCTATGGTACTGTAAAACAGCACAATCCCGAATAAAAACACAAAACAGTCCAGAGCGGAAACACTGAACCTCATTCTATTATCCATAAAAAGCCTTATTGTGTAGGATACGGCAGTAAGCAGAATGAGCCCAAGAAGTGCCATAGTCGGGGCAAGAGGAATAAATCCCACAACGGCAAATACTCCTATCTCATACCTCCAAAGCACCAATATGCTGCCGATAAATGCCCCGGCGGCCAGAACAAAGGTCATTGGCTGCAAAAGATATCCGAGTACCCCCAATATGATTCCTGAGGCTATTGCCGTAACCTCGTAAATGTGGTCCGGCTTGCTGTCTTCCTCCTTAACTGAATTGGAAAGAAATGTATTCCCCTGCGCCATAAAAAAGTCATATGCAATGCCGCCAAAGATACTGCCCTCTATAATACTTTTTACCTGTCTGTTTATAAGTATCAGCATTGCACCGATCAGGAACAATGCCGCCCTTATTATACTCTCCGTACCCCCTGGCAGTTCTTCGCTCTTAAATACGAACCCCAATACCTCATGAGTTGCGGCAAAGGTCAGAAAAAGCAGGCCATAAACCCTTGTGCCCATATTACACAACATCTCAATAAAAAGCCTGATGACGCTTAATACCTTGCTTCCCTCCAATATGCGGTTTGTCCTGTCAGAGAATTTATGCAAAGCATATTTAGACAACCTTAGAGGCAATGTAATAATTCTAAAAGTAAGACTCCCCTTCCATGCGCTTCCTATACCCCATTCCTTGTCAAAAAAACCTAATATGCTGCTATTAGCTGCATACCTTCCGAAGCTTTGCCCTACTTTCCTGAATATTTGATAAAGCCTGCTGTATTTGTAGTAGGCCATATACTTTTCATATGCATTTGACAGCATATTAAGAATAAGACTGTTGCTCATTTTTTCACTTCCAATACTATGGCTGTAATACAATGTCACCTTATTATATTATTATTGCCTCATAAATGTAAAGTATATCAGCATGTATATAAAAGCCTTACATAAGCTGCTGCTCATGTAAAGCTTCTTATATGCGGGCGAACACTGTTCACCCCTACCCTTCCCGAATCCCTGTAACAGGACCCCATAGGAATACCCTGAACCTCGTATCTCGTATCTCGTATCTACTTTAGCGTATATATCCCTTTTATTATCAGAAAGGATCTGTCTGCCAGGGCCTTCATCCCTCTGCCGTCCTCCCTTGAAGCGATAAGCATATGATTGTTGACTATTGCTTCGTTGTCTTTCAAATCCTTTGCTGAAGTAACGTCCGAAAGCCCTCCGTTAGCCCCATAAATGGCAGAAAACCTGCCGGATCTGGGAATTATCTCTGCCCCTTCCCCCGCAATAAGCATCTGGTTCTTTTGCATTTCTACCACTTCAAACCTTCCGGATGCAGTCGCCGAAATACTATTAATAGTTTCTGTCAGCTTTGCTATCTCCTGTTTCTTTAACTCCAGTTCGGCCTTAAGCTTTGCTATCTCCTGACCCTGTAAAGCACTGTTCTCATTTGCCTTAGTAATCAAACTGTCTATATAATATTTAATCTGCTCTAATTTCTGCTCCACATAACTCTGCGTAACAATAGGGTCCTGTTCAGAGCCCGGAGCAAATCCGTCGGCAGAACTTGCCACGGCTGCGGAAAGCGCCAGAATAACTGCAATAGTGACTACAATACCTGTTTTACGACTCTTGTTATTTATCATCCCCATTCTCCTTTTCGATAAAAATAGAATAATGCACAGCATTTTTATACGATTGTATATATTTCGCCAAATGCCGCTAAATTCCTGTATATATTACAAATTTGTAATTTAATATGTCAATTTGCTCAATACCGAATCGATTATATCAATTGCCCTGTCAATATATAATTCTTCAACGTTCAGCGGCGGCAGAAGCCTTACGACATCCGTGCCTGCTCCGGCAAGAAGCAGTCCCTCTTCGATGCATTCATTAATAAATTTTTTTGTATCGATTGAAAGCTGTATACCGATTAAAAGCCCCATTCCACGGATATCTTTTACTGAATCATGCTTCTCCTTCAGACTCTGCAGCTTTCTCAGCAAATACCGGCTAATAATCTCAACATTCTCAAGCACTCCATTATCGAGAAGCTCACTAAGGATTGCAAGAGCCACCGAGCAGGCAAGAGGATTTCCTCCGAAGGTTGAGCCGTGGTCTCCATAAGAGATGCTTTCTGCTGCTTTACGTCCCGCAACAACTGCGCCAATCGGAAATCCTCCTCCCAAGCCTTTTGCCATACATACCATGTCGGGTACAACTCCATACTTTTCAAAGGCAAAGAAGCTTCCAAGCCTTCCAATCCCGCATTGCACTTCATCATATATAAGCAATGCATCATATTCCTCACAGAGTTTTTTTGCTTCCTCCAAAAATAATTTCTGAGCAGCAATTACACCGCCTTCCCCCTGAATCGGTTCAATTATGACTGCACAAGTATTTAAGTTAATTTCTGAATTAAGTTCATCAATATTATTAAATTCAACGGTTTTCACACCGGGTATCAGCGGCATGTAATTCATCTGATATTTCTCTTGTCCTGTTACAGAAAGCGCACCCAGGGTCCTTCCATGAAAAGAATTCTTCATATATATAATCTCGTGTTTGGATATTCCTCCCGTAAGTTTACCGTACTTCCTGGCAAATTTAATTGCAGCTTCAACCGCTTCTGTACCGCTGTTGCAAAAAAACGCCCCCCGGAGCCCGCTTAATTCACATAGCTTCTCGGCCAATTTAATCTGCTCTTCAGTCCAATACAGGTTTGACACATGCATCAGCTTACAGCTTTGCTCCTGTATGGCTCTTATAATTGCAGGATGACAATGGCCCAGGCAGTTTACCGCTATTCCGGATGCAAAATCCAGATATTCTCTGCCATCCTTATCATAAACCAAACATCCCCTGCCTTCGGCAAGGACAATATCAAAGCGCGCATAAGTATTCAGTATATTTTCTTTAGGCATATTTTTCTCCCCCTTTAATAATTGTACCTGTTGATTTTCCTCCCATAAGCTCCAATAAAGCATGGGCCTTCCGCCCGTCTATAAGGCATACCGACTTTACTCCCTTCTTAATTGCTTCGGTACAGCACATCATTTTTGGGATCATTCCCCCTGATATTTTACCGTTCCGGATAAGCTCCTCAATTTCTGCGGCGGTAATAGTCTTAATCAGGCTGTCCCTATCATTGATATCCCCATATAATCCGTTCACATCGGATAAATATACAAGCCTGTCTGCGTTAAGAGAAATTCCAACAGACGCTGCTGCATAATCCGCATTGATATTATATACATTTCCTTCCCTATCCCCTGCAACCGGTGAAATAACCACAACATATCCCATATTTAACAAATCATTCACTATTTTGATATTTACGGCAGTTATTGCTCCGACAAAGCCTATGTCAATTTTTCTGTCATCCTCGTACAGGTACATTTTTTTCGCCTCTATAAGTCTTCCGTCCCTGCCGCTGATACCGACGGCATCAATACCTTTATCAAGAAGTTTAGATGTCAACTCCTTATTTACCCGGCCGGAAAGCACCATTTCAACGATTTCCATTGCTGCAGCCTCCGTTACTCTGAGTCCTCTCACGAATTCGCTTTTTATATCCAGCCTGAAAAGCATATTGTTAATATCCGGGCCTCCCCCATGAACTACGACAATCCTTGCGCCAATCTTGTGCAAAACTGCAATATCTTCCGTAAATGCGTCGGCTGCTATATCTTTCGTAACACTTCCGCCATATTTTATGACTATAGTCTTTCCTTTGAATGGCTTACATAAGTTCCCGGGAATTTTCCCATAAGCCTCTGCTTCCATTTAAAACTCATCTCCAATTTCTCCAATTTTATTAATTATACACATTTGTGCATGTATATGCAATAATTTTAAAAATTATTCGTAATTTATATTGCATATTTAATCATGTCCATGTATAATATTTAATAAAATGCAACAGGGGTGGTTTAAATGATACGGGCAGGTATTATTGGTTCAACCGGTTATGCCGGCTATCAACTTTCAGTATTATTGTCTCAGCACAAAAATGTCACTGTCGCTTTCTTTTCGTCTCATAATTATTCTAATATGAAATTGAGCGACGTCTATGGAAATCTAAGAGGTTTTTTAGAGGATATCTGCATAGATATACATAACGTTGAAGATAAGCTTCGGGAAATTGATGTATTATTTCTGGCGCTTCCCCACGGCAAATCCTTCAAGTTGGTAGAAAAGGCACTGTCTGTCGGAATAAAAATAATTGATATAAGTGCTGACTATAGGCTCCGGGATTATAAGGATTATGAACAGTGGTACGGTGTAAAACATGAGTTGGCGGGTTGTCTGAAGGATGCCGCATATGGATTGCCGGAATTAAACCGGAAAAGGATTTCGAATTCAAATCTTGTGGCAAATCCCGGATGCTATCCTACGGCAAGCATTTTGGCTCTTGCACCCTTGATACAAAACAACATTATTGATAATACATCAATTGTTATAGATGCGAAATCAGGAGTATCCGGAGCAGGCAGAAGCGCAAACATCCCGACGTTGTTCTGCGAATGTGCCGATTCGGTCAAAGCATACGGCATTGCATCCCATAGGCACACACCTGAAATTGAACAACAGCTTTCCGATCTGGCAGGGGAGAAAATCGCCCTTAGCTTCACGCCTCATTTGGTGCCGATAAGCAGGGGAATACTCGCAACCTGCTATGGAAGCCTGAAGAAAGAAATCTCCCAGAACGAACTATACGACTTGTACAAAGGCTGTTATGAAAATGAAAGATTTATACGAATAACAGAAACCCTTCCCGAAACAAGATATGTCAAAGGCTCAAATATCTGCGATATTGCAATAAGGAAGGATGACCGGACAAAAAGAGTAATTGCCGTAAGCGCAATTGATAATCTCATTAAAGGTGCTGCCGGTCAGGCAGTACAAAACATGAACATCCTTTTTGGATTATGTGAGTATTCGGGTATAGAAATGATACCGGATATATTATAGGGAGGTTGTATAAATGAAAATAATTAAAGACAAGATAATTACAGATGTACCATATTTCAAGGCAAGCGGTGTATCAAGCGGAATAAGGAAAAACGGCAAAAAAGACTTATGCCTTATATACAGTGAAAATGAAGCAACCGCTGCCGGTGTTTTTACAACAAATAAAGTAAAGGCAGCCCCTGTCCTTCTTAATATGAAGAATATACTGTCAAAAAATACCCGGGCAATTGTTGTAAACAGCGGTAATGCAAATGCTTGTACAGGAAAGCAGGGTCAGGAAGATGCAAATGCAATGGCAAAGCTTGCAGCATCTATTCTCAATATAGAACCTGAATCTGTTCTGGTTGCATCAACCGGGGTCATTGGCGTCCCGCTTCCTATGGACTGTATTGAATCAGGGATCAGGAATGCATGCCAAACCCTATCCTGTGATGGGGGTAAAGATGCCGCCCTTGCAATTATGACTACAGATAAGTATGCAAAATCAATCTCTGTAGAATTAGAGCTTGATGGCAGGAAGGTGTTGCTCAGCGGAATAGCCAAGGGATCAGGCATGATACATCCCAACATGGCAACCATGCTAAGCTTCATAGTTACTGATGCTAATATTTCTAAATCCATGCTTCAGGAGGCTTTGAGCGAAAGTGTACAGAAAACTTATAATATGATATCGGTAGACGGAGACACCAGTACAAACGACATGGTAATAATACTTGCCAATGGGGCAGCGGGCAACAACCCCATAGAAACAAAGGGGGAAAACTATGATGCCTTCAAGGATGCTCTTGACCTTCTCAACACGGAACTTGCCAAGCAGATTGCCCGTGACGGGGAGGGTGCCACAAAACTTATCGAATGCACCGTCGCGAATGCCAAATCCGATGCCGATGCAAAAATACTCTCAAAATCAGTTATTGGTTCAAACCTGGTCAAGGCCGCATTTTTCGGTAATGATGCAAACTGGGGAAGAATTTTATGCGCCCTTGGCTATTCCGGCGGTTATTTTGCCCCTGATAGGGCAGATATATTTTTTGAAAGTACAGCCGGATGCATACAGCTGATTGCAGATGGAAAACCGCTGAAGTTCTGTGAAAAAACCGCTTCTGACATAATGGCTGAAGAATATGTAAAAATAAAGATTGACTTAAAGGACGGCCTTTTCTCGGCCACGGCCTGGGGCTGCGACCTTACTTATGACTATGTAAAAATAAACGGCAGTTACAGAACATGATAACTTAAAGGCTGGGATGCAATGCACCCCAGCCTTTAACATCTGCACCAGCTTACTTCTTCAGTGAGCCAAGTATTCCTCTTATTAATGTCCTTCCGACCTCTCTGCCTATAGTACCTACAACATTATCAGCAGCTCTTTCTGCTAAGGTTTTCCTGCTATAGCTGCTCCTGGTCGTAGTATTTCTCCTGTTTCGCTCTCTTTCCTTTTCTTCTCTTTCCCATTGCTTCTGTCTTTCTTTTTCTTCCTTTTCCCATTGCTTCTGTCTCTCCAGGCGTTCCTGTTCTTCCTTTTTCCCGACTTCTTCCTGAATCGCCTTTGCTTGCAGCATCTCGTATGCGGACTCCCTGTCAACTTCCGTGTCATATTTTCCGCTCATGACAGAAGAATTCACTACCCTGAGACGGGCAAAGTCATCAATAGTACCGAATTTGCTTTGGGGCGGAAGAATAAAAGCCCGCTCTACAATGCCGGGAATCCCTCCGGAATCAAGACATGAAACCAACGCCTCCCCTGTGCCTAACTCCGTTATTGCGGTCTCGGTGTCGAAAGCAGGGTTCGTCCGGAAGGTCTGGGCTGCCGCCCTGACAGTCTTCTGTTCCGCCGGTGTATAAGCACGAAGGGCATGTTGTACTCGATTACCCAATTGCCCTAATACTTCCTGGGGTAAATCCATGGGATTCTGGGTTATA
>JAKPKE010000245.1 GCA_029553855.1 Bacillota bacterium
GATAAATATGTTATACTGAACTCAGAAACATTGTTCCATATTGTAAGCATAAGGAGGCGGCATTAATGGGAATAAAAAAGACGATAGCAAAGTTTTGCGAAGATATGTCGCTGGTCATGAAGGGTGCCTTCGATTTTAAAAGTAAATCCACAACCTTTTTAAAAAAGGAAGCCTATGATGCACAGGATAATTTTATCCTACTGTGCTTTGGGGACCTTTTGGGCCTTCCGCTGCCTACTTCATACTACACGATAGAGCTGTTGCCGTATCTGGCAGAGGATCTTGAGGCCTGGGAGAGAAGAATGATAAGAAGGAATGAAATATGGCAGGAAAAATGGGCAGAATTTGACTTTTTCGGTTAGGAGGCGCCGGCAATGGGACAGGGAAAGAAATATATATTTTTCGGGGGTAAAGGAGGAGTAGGAAAGACCACCTGCTCCGCGGCATTTTCAAAATGCTGTGCAAAAACCGGGGACAGGACTCTTGTGGTATCAACGGACCCCGCCCATTCTTTAGCTGATATATTTGGAGTATCCATAGGGCCGGAAATAGAATTGCTGGAAGAGAATCTTTACGGCTTGGAAATAGACGCCGAGATAGAGAGGAATAAATATTCCGAGCGCATAAAAGCACAGCTCACCGCAGGCATAAGTCCTGTGATTATTGAGGAAATCCAAAGGCAGATAGATGCCGCCAACATATCCCCCGGGGCTGAGGAGGCTGCTATTTTTGACAAGTTCATCGAAATAATAAAAGAGAAGGGCAATGAATTCGACAGAATTATTTTCGACACGGCACCTACGGGGCATACTCTGAGGCTTCTCTCACTTCCCGAACTCATGGGAGGGTGGATGGACAACCTGATAAGTAAAAGGAAAAGTGCCCTGAGCCTTATGTCAATGATCCATTCGGGTGAAAAAGCAAAACAGGAAATTATAGACCGCGATCCTATTTTATCCATACTTCAGAAGCGAAAGGCCAAATTTGAACAGGCCAGGGAAATTCTGATTGACAGCGATACCATGGAGTTCATATTCGTAATCAATCCCGAAAAGCTGCCCATACTGGAAACGAAAAAGGCGATTGAAATACTCATGAAATATAGGATACCTGTAGGAGGCGTGATAGTCAACCGTACTATCCCCGAGGAATACAGCAAGGGAAATGAATTCTGGAGCAAGAGAAAAACCTTGGAACTGCAGTATATGGATATGATAAACAAAGAATTCCCAGGAAGGGTGCTTACCATACTGCCCTTATTGGAAGAAGATATAAAGGGTGATAACCTTGATACTGTTTCCGAGCATTTTATCAAGGTCAAGGCAAAAATGCTCGGGGAAAAACTTAAGTAGCACTTGTATTATAGTCCCGCAGCTTCTATTGAAGTCACCGGGTCTTTTTTATTCTATGCATATAGGTTGACAGTATAAAAGCAAAAGCATATAATAACAATAGAACATATGAACAAATGTTCATATGAATATTCAGGAGGTATATATGAGCGGTAACAGAAATTTTGTAGAGAGTTGCAGTTGCCAGGTAATACATGAAGAAATTGTCAACAAGGTCAGATCGCTAATGCCGGAGGAAGAAAAGCTATATGATCTTGCGGAATTATTCAAAGTTTTCGGTGATACAACCAGAATAAAAATACTCTGTGCATTATTTGAATCAGAAATGTGCGTATGTGATATTGCAGCCCTGCTGAATATGAATCAGTCTGCCATATCCCATCAGCTCAGGGTGCTGAAGCAGGCAAGACTGGTAAAGTATCGGAAAGAAGGGAAGGTTGTCTATTATTCCCTTGATGATGAACACGTCAAACAGGTATTTGAAGTTGGGTTGATGCACGTAAATGAGTAACGATATTTCTTTTTCCGGAGGACGATGTATTATGGAAATACTATATAAAGAATTGACCCTTGTGGGTTTGAATTGTGCAAGCTGTGCTGTAAAAATTGAAGAGAAGGTTTTAAATATTGCCGGAGTAAGACACGCAGCAGTAGATTTTGTTAATGGGAAGCTGATAATTGAAGCCGGCAGCAGCCAAGAAATGAAGGGAATAATAGAGGAAGCAAAAAGAGTTGTACAGAGTATAGAGCCGGGTGTGAAGGCTGTTGAGGAAACCCCGGGAAAGAGCACAAAAGGCCATGGCAGGGATGAAAGTAAAGTCTTGAACAGACAAGAAATAATAAAGCTGTCTTTTGGGGCAGGCTTGTTTTTTATCGGATTGCTTTTTAGGTTTACTGGACCCGTGGAGTTTGCACTGTACCTGACATCGTATATTTTTGTCGGCGGGAGTGTATTGCTGCAATCGATCAGGAATATTGGCAGAGGCCGGATCTTTGATGAAAACTTTCTGATGAGCCTGGCTACTATCGGGGCATTTTCAATTGGAGAATTTCCCGAAGGTGTTGCCGTTATGCTGTTTTATCAGATAGGTGAATTCTTCCAGGAGTCTGCAATAAAACGCTCAAGAAAATCTATCAGGGAGCTAATGGATATCAGGCCGGATTTTGCTTATCTAAAAAGAGAAAACGGGCTTGATAAGGTATCTCCGGAAGAGGTCAAAATCGGCGATGTTATAGTGATCAAACCTGGGGAAAAGCTTCCATTGGATGGTAAGATAATAGAAGGCGCGGCTTCCCTTGATACCTCAGCCCTGACAGGGGAGTCACTGCTAAGGGAAGTCGGTACGGGGGATGATGTAATGGCGGGATTCGTAAATAAAAGCGGCGTACTGACCGTAGAAGTGACAAAGGAATTTGGGGAGTCCACCGTATCCAGGATACTTGACCTTGTTCAGAATGCAAGCAGCAAGAAGGCTCCTACGGAAAACTTCATAACAAGGTTTGCTAAATATTATACTCCTGCCGTGGTGATTATAGCGGCATCTCTGGCGTTGCTTCCACCGCTTATTATACCGGAAGCGGTTTTCTCCGACTGGATTTACAGGGCATTGGTATTTCTTGTAATATCCTGCCCCTGCGCACTGGTCATCTCGATACCCCTTGGATTTTTTGGCGGTATAGGCGGTGCATCCAGGAACGGGATACTTATTAAGGGCAGCAATTATCTGGAAGCCCTGAACAATGTTGAGACAGTAGTTTTCGATAAAACGGGCACTCTTACAAAAGGTGTTTTTAAGGTTACCGGCATAAAAGCCACCTGTGGATATAACGAGAAAGAATTGCTGGAATATGCGGCTTATGCCGAAAGCTATTCCAACCACCCCATAGCACAGTCAATAATGGGGGAATATGGAAAAACCATAGATCAGAGCAGGATAAGACACTATGAAGAGGTAACGGGTCTCGGAATAAAAGCCGGGGTATTTGGCAAGGTAGTTCTGGCAGGCAGTGAAAAGCTGCTTGAAAACGAAGGTATAACCTTTGAGGCTGTAAAAGAATCAGGTACTATAGTATATATATCTGTCGACGGGAAATATGCAGGCTATATCACAATATCGGATGAGATCAAGGAGGATGCTGTCAAGGCAATAAAAGAACTGAAAGCCATGGGCATAAGGAAGCTGGTAATGCTCACCGGGGACAGAAAAGCCGTCGGTCAAAAGGTAGGCGAATTGTTGGGGCTTGATGAGGTCCATGCAGAGTTGCTGCCGGATCAAAAGGTGGATAAATTGGAGGAGCTTGGAAGCGGCAAGGCTCCCAAGGGGAAGCTGATATTTGTAGGGGACGGTATAAATGATGCACCGGTTCTTGCCAGGGCCGATATAGGCGTGGCTATGGGCGGACTGGGCTCAGACGCTGCTATAGAAGCAGCTGATGTGGTTATTATGACGGATGAACCTTCCAAGATACCCCAAGCTATAAGGATAGCAAAGCGTACAAAAATTATCGTATGGCAGAATATCTGGTTCTCTTTTGCCGTTAAGCTTTTAATACTTGCACTGGGGGCAGGAGGCCTGGCGACAATGTGGGAAGCGGTATTCGCAGATGTAGGCGTGGCCTTGATAGCAGTAATCAATGCCATGAGAATTTTAAGTATAAATAACATATGATACTCCAGACCCCCGGCTGACACCTGTCAGCATTGGCAAAACCTCCGGAGCGGATAAAAGCGGCCGGAGGTTTCTCTATCTTTCGCCAAGCGGCAAATGCGTCCAAGGCAGCCTTTGTTTTTCTGTGTTACTAACGAATTAATATTTGAGCATAATAATACACGATAAATCAGTAACGGAAATAAATAATGACAAATCCGGCAGCTTGAATTAGTGAGGGTAAAATATTGAATAAATACAGATTCATTGAAGCATTATCCAGGATTTTCTTATGGATAGCAGTCGTTATAATTTATACCGCATATATTGCAGAACTGTTTGAGCCTTTGCCACGCGGGCTTGAGACGATGATAATCTCTCTTAACGTATCCTTGACGGTAATACTGCTATGGTTCATGCCGTCATCAAGGGCGGAAAGAATACTGAGAAAAGGATTAAGATATATGGATAGGGACAATGACAAGGCTGTGCAGTATTTGAAAAGGTACCTGAGTTCAAAAATACTCATGGACAGTGAAAGAAAGAATGCTCTGAGAATCCTGGGAGTTGCACATCACAAAAGAGGAGATGATGGGGCGGCTATTGAGAATCTTCAACAAGCTCTTGAAGGGAATGACAAGGATAACGATTTGAAGGCGGAGGTATTAGGGGCAATGGGGGTAATATATTCCGAGTCAGGTGAATATCAAAAGGCAGTAGAATACTTTGACAGGACCTTTGAAATTTTGTTTTCCGTTTCCAGAGCCAATGTTGACAACACAACACTGATACTGGTTATGAATACCTATATCAAAGCTGATCAAAAAGAGAAGGCAGTGCAGATATATGACAGGTTATCGATGATACGGGGATTCAAAAGAAGCAGGATGGTGGAAAAAATGCTGGATATATAGAAAAGCAGGTTGACAGTGCAATTAATTCGGCAAGGATATTAATAAAAATATAGGAGAAAATATTCATATTTTAATGATATAATGATATTGCAGGAATTTTTATGAAGATTCATACAATGCAGAGGAGGCTTGATTATGTACGGTCTTGCACTTGAAGGCGGGGGTGTAAGGGGCGCTTTCCATATGGGCGCGGTGAAGGCCCTGCTCGAAGAGGGGTATGAATTTGGAGGAATAGCGGGTACATCAATAGGTGCCCTGAATGGTGCGATAATAGCACAGGGGGACTTTGAGGCAGGGTATAGACTGTGGGAAGATATGGATGCTCCCTTGCTGTTCGATATTGAAGAGGCGCAATACAAAAAGCTTATTGACAGGCGGATTGACAGGAAATTACTGTTTAAGTTAGCTGTCAGAATGAGAGAGATAATTGAGAACAAAGGTATTGATACCGGGAAAATGCGCCAGGTAATGGAAAGTATAGTGGATGAAGAAAAGCTTCGCAGATCAGATACGGATTTTGGCCTGGTAACAGTATCCATTACTGATTTGAAGCCCTTGGAACTCTACAAAGAGGACATTCCTGAAGGCAAAATGATAGACTACCTGATGGCAAGCGCCAGCTTTCCGGGATTTAAGCTGAGTCCAATAGATGATAAATATTTTATCGATGGGGGTTTTTATGACAACTGTCCCATTAATTTGCTTGCGGGGAAGGGATACAAGGAGATTATTGCAGTCAGAACCCTTAGTGTAGGCATTGTCCAGCATGTGCGATACCAAAACGTTAAAATCATTGACGTGATTCCTTCTGAAGATCTTGGAATGCCTCTTGATTTTAACAGGGATCTGATAAGAAGGAACATGCAGATGGGTTACTATGACGCAATGCGAAGCTTGAAGGGCCTGAAGGGGAGGAAGTATTATATAATACCAAAAAATGAGGACATGACATTCGATACCTTCAACAGACTTCCCGATAATCTTGTGAAGGAACTGGGAATACCCTTCAGACTAAAGAAAATGCCGGTAAAAAGGATGCTTTTTGAACGAATTATTCCGGAGCTTGCCAATTTAATGGAACTTGAAGCTTCTTCAGATTACAGGGACATACTTGTAGGATTGTTGGAAGTGCTTGCTGAAGAACGAATGGTATATAAGTATAAAATCTATTCTATGGAAGAGTTTATTACGGAAATAGGTGATTATTCGGAAGATCAGAATAAGCTGTATCTTAAAAAGCCAATAAAGAGAAGAGGAGTAGGGCTGAATAAGAGACTGCTGGATGCTTTTAAAAGGAAGAAAGTATTAAAGAATGCAGCAAAGAAGATCTTTGAAGCTGTCAGCATTCCGGATACGGAGTAGAGGTGCGTTTTTATATCAGCAATTGTCATTGCGTTGTAAATCATTGAATTCTTCTCATTCATGAAATATAATAAAACTGTAAAACAACGGAAATATCTTATTTGAAATCTTGTTGCGGGGGGGGGGGTAGCAAAATGTCAGATAACAATAGCCGGCGCAGCGGTTTACATATAAATCTTGACGAACGGAAGCTGTCTGTCATATTCTTTTCTTTGTTTTCTTCATGGCTTTTGGCCTTCCCTTTTGAAGGACAAATATTATACTCAATAACAGATTATTACTGCGTATCTGCCTATAGGTATGTTTTTATAGTAATTGCCGCTATATTTACAGGATTATTTTCGGGGGGATTTATTGCAAGAAACCGGAAAACAGCAAAAAACCTTATTCTCATCACAATAATCGTAAGCATGATCGCCTCCGGTGTATTTTTCTTTCCTCCATCATATCTATGGATTGCAGCGTTGCTTCCGGCAGCATTTTTTGCCGGATGCTGCATTGCGGCGTGGGGATTTTTTGTTAAGAGCAGCACGCCGAAAAATGAACGCATCAAAACAATGGCGGATATGCTGATTATATCCAATATTCTGATGATCCTGTTCAATATAGCCGCTATTCACATTTCTCCCCAAACGGGGCTCGGTTTATCTATACTGTCGCTTTTTGCTGCATTTCTCCTTGCCCTGAAGCTTCCTGCCGGTAATGTTGAGCCCGTAAATAAAGAAAACTCTATAGGTATTGTGAAACCTTTGGCTTTCTTATGCCTTTTTATTGTTGTTATCACTGTAAATTCAGGCCTGATGTATCAGGTTATGGGCCCCGCCTTTGCGCATCTTGGATGGCTGACAAGCTGGTATTGGGCAATTCCTTATATCATTGCTATTTATATTATGAGGAACCTGCCTCGAAAAACAAATAGAACCTATATGCTCTATGTGGCTATTGCCATGATTGGACTCTCGTTTATTGGGTTTATAACCCTTGATCGCTCTGCAGCCGGCTATTTCACAGTCAATTCGCTGATGATGGGAGCCTGTGGCGTATATGACCTCTTCTGGTGGAGCATACTCGGAGAAATGCTGGACTTCCATAAGAATCCCGCATGGATTCTCGGCACCGGCCTTTCCGCCAATGTATTAGGTGTGCTGCTGGGCGGAATGATTGGCAATGCCTTCATATCTGCAGATATGTACAGCCCGCACCCTACCCTGCTGGCACTTGCCGTGGTCTGTGTGACCCTGATTCTTCTGCCTCCCTTGCATAAACGATTATCTTCTCTGATGGAAGACCACGTTTACCTGACGGTATTTTCTAGAATATCTGCCCACGGAAAGGAGAGTCAGATTGACGATACCACAGAGTTCGAAAACCTTTCAAAACGGGAAAGCCAGGTGGCATCGAGGCTGCTCCAGGGAAAAACTTACCGTGCAATTGCCGGTGAACTATATATAAGCGAAAACACAGTAAAGTATTATGTAAAAAATATATATTCCAAATTTAATATACAGAGCCGTATGGAGCTTATTGAAATTATGCTTGATAAAGGGAAAGGAGCACCATTATAACGAGGCGTAAAGATGTCCTTAACTTTTATAAGTGGCGGGCATATATTCACTACCTCATTGCAATCTTGTTATAATAACCGGTTTAAGCCGACATATCTTCATCCCCTACCCGAAAAAGGTAGGGGGTGTTTTTGTGCAGATTACCCGATTTGGGTGGGTTAATGCTTTGTTTTACATGCTAATATATAATGGCTACCGGGTCTAATAATCTGATTAGCATGTGAAAGGAAGTGTTCTCCATGAAAAGAAAACTCGGAATTATCATGGCATTGGTTATGTTCATTTCTCTCATGACAGCGGTTCCCGTTGCAGCTGATTTGACCTCAATATACGGCACGACGCTCAATGACCAACTTAGCTTCAAAATTGACGGCAAGGCTGCAATACCTGTGGGAGATGATGGTACTCCCGTGCTTCCCATATCCTACAATGGCACTACATATCTGCCGGTGCGGGCGATAGGATACCTTCTGGGCCTTGGCATTGATTGGGATGGTGCCACAAATACAGTGCTCATAACAAGTACAACGTCTAAAGCAGCACCCAAAGCTGCCGCAACAGCAAAAACCAATAAATTAATACCTATCTCGGGAGCGGTACTAAATAGCAACCTGAAATTCAAACTTAACGGCAAGGCCGCAATACCTGTGGGAGATGACGGCACTCCCGTGCTTCCTATATCCTATAACGGCACCACATATCTTCCGGTGCGGGCTATAGGATATCTATTGGGCCTTGGCATTGACTGGGATGGGGGTACTAAAACCGTACTTATAACCAAATCAGCACAAACAGCGCCCGCAGCATCAGCAATCACACCGGCAGAAACGGTTCCCACAGCCTCAGCCGGCGGGCCGGGCTGGTACTTTACCCATTGGGAATATTATAAGTATCCTGGCGATACTACAGATACAGGAGGAAAAGTGGGAAGATTTGCGAATGGGGACATATATACCGAATATACCTCGGGTAAGGGTGATAAGAACAACTTTACCAATAGTGTATCAAGGAAGCATTCAAACGGCACTGTTATT
>JAKPKE010000275.1 GCA_029553855.1 Bacillota bacterium
TATAAATGAATTGTAATCCTTGCAGTTGTCTTTTATATTCATTTCACCGGCAAATCTGAGGAATACCGGTACTTTGAGCCTTGCCAGATAATCTGCCGTAGTCTTTATATATGACTCATAACTTGCTATGTTTCTTAATACACTGTCTATTTCGACATCATCAATATTCCAGGCCAGCTGAACAGCTATATTGTTTTCCTTTGCATCCTTAAAATAACGGTCAAAAGATTTAATATCCTCTTTCCAGTGCAGATATATCAGGTAAGCCGAATTCTTTTTGGGGAAGTATTTCTTTATATCATTCCATTTGTAGGAGCCTATTCTGGGATCCGAATCATAATTGCTTCCGAAATAAACTCCTGCCTTTGGCTCGTGTTTTGAACCAAAATAAAGGTTCTTTTCCGAATCCTGAGTTTTTGCATATAGCTCTATATCAAAGCCCAAGGAATTAATCTTGGAGCTTGCGTAGGTCACTCCATCCTTCCACCCCAATTTTTCAGCCTTGGGGATATATTTCTTATAATATTCAACGGCACTGTCGAATTTGCCGAGTTCTTCGTAAGCTCTTGCCACTTTATCCAATCGTGGAGTAACGATTTCCAACACTTGTTGGGTTTCTTCCATGCCGGTGAAAAGCTCTATTATTTTATTGCCGTAATCAATAATATCATTTGAGTTATTGTCATCCACAGCCTTTTGATAAAGAGGAGCCAGCTTCCAGAAAGCACTGGGGATCTTGGCAGCCGGTGCTGTCCCAAAGGTGTTTTGAGGTAATACGGCAACAAAAAAACAGATAAGAAGCAATACGGATAAATATCTCTTTAATCTCAAGGTTTTTACCTCCTTTATTTGTCCTCTATGCGTCTTATTTTAGATCCGAGATTTATCAGCTTTTCTTCAAGTCTTTCATAGCCTCTTTCAATATAGCCTATGTTGCTTATGGTAGTCTTGCCCTCTGCGGTCAGGCCTGCGACGACCATCGCGGCTCCTGCCCTGAGGTCGGTGGCATAAATAGGGGCTCCCGTAAGTTTGGTTATTCCCTCTATTACCGCCACACGGCCCTCGATTTTTATTTTCGCTCCCATTCTCCTCAGCTCATCAAAATACTTGAATCTGGATTCAAAAATGCTTTCGGTTACAATGCTGGTGCCTTCAGAAACAGAAAGCAGGACACTCATAGGCTGCTGCATATCCGTAGGGAAACCCGGATACGGCATTGTTTTAATATTGACTGCCTTTAATCTTGTTGGGGCTTTAACCCTTATGGAATCTTCATATTCGGTAACCTCAGCACCCATTTCCCTAAGTTTTGCGGAAACTGCATCAAGGTGTGTAGGTATAATGTCTTTTATTAGTACATCACCTTTGGTTGAAGCTGCGGCTATCATATAGGTTCCTGCTTCCATCTGGTCAGGAATTACGCTATGCTCGCAGCCTCCCAGGGATTTTACCCCCTTGATTTTGATGACATCGGTGCCTGCGCCTTTTATGCAGGCACCCAGAGCGTTGAGGAAGTTGGCGGTATCTACAATGTATGGTTCCTTCGCTGCGTTCTCAATGGTAGTAGTTCCTTTTGCCATACAGGCGGCAAGCATTATATTGATGGTAGCCCCGACACTGACTACATCCAGGTATATTCTTGCGCCTCTCAGTTCGTCGGCAGCTGCCCTTATCAGCCCGTGGGATATTTTTATTTTTGCGCCTAAGGCCTCAAGACCCTTAATATGAAGATCTATAGGGCGGACGCCTATATTGCAGCCTCCCGGAAATGGCACTTCAGCTTTTTTAAACCTGCTAAGAAGGGCCCCGAGAAAATAGTATGAGGCTCTCATTCTTTTTGCCAGTTCCAGGTCTATTTTACTTGTGCTGATCCCGGAAGTATCAATTGTAATCTTATCATTGTCATGTATATGTATTTTTCCTCCCATTTGTATGAGCATATCCCTAAGGTAGGTGACATCTTTTACCATGGGAAGGTTTTTTATGGTACAGGCTGAGCCTGCTAAAATTGTAGCAGGCAATATTGCCACCGCAGCGTTTTTGGCCCCGCTGATTCTAACCTCGCCGGAAAGTTTCTGTGAGCCTTCTATTACTATTTTCTCCAATACATCCGACCCCTTGCAATAAATTTGACACGTATTTCAAGTTTTACAATCACATTATAACATTATTGGACTGAATTTGTAACATGATAAGTTCCAATTTATACTATCGAGGGTATTCTTTTCAATAAACCTTGGTTATATATAATTATGCTATGCTATAATAATAGGGAAATACTGCATGCATTCCGATGCTTCATTGTTATGAATATGAACGTGTAATGCGTTCCCTTGGATGCATCATAATATTTATGGACAGGGTGGATGTTGTATGTATGGAAAGGTTGAAATACTGGGTATAAAAATAGATAATGTCGACATGGACGAAGCAGCCGACATATTATCGGGATTTTTACATGGGAATACCTATAGTAAGGTTTTTACTCCCAATAGCGAGATATTGCTTGAGGCGGTCAGAGACAGGGAATTCGAGGGCATACTGAATAGCGGGCAGCTTGTTGTTCCGGATGGTATAGGGGTAGTAGTTGCTTCAAAATTCTATGGTACCCCGTTAAAAGAAAGAGTAGCAGGTATGGATCTGATGATGCGGCTCATGAATATTGCGGATTCCCAGGGCAGAAGCATATACCTTTTAGGAGGCAGGGAGGGTGTGGCTGAAGAGGCTGCCATAAAGCTTACCGAGGAATATGGAGGATTAAAAATAGCCGGCACCCGAAACGGTTACTTCGATAGTGACGAAGAGGAAAGTATAATTAATGAAATTAACAGCAGCAACGCAGACATACTTTTGGCAGCACTAGGTGCGCCAAAGCAGGAAAGGTTCATATGCAAGCATAGTGACAGGCTGAAGGTCAAAATTGCCATGGGAGTAGGAGGAAGCCTGGACGTGCTTGCAGGAAAGGTGAAAAGAGCTCCCGTATTTTATCAGAAGGCCGGCTTGGAATGGTTGTACAGACTAATAAAAGAGCCCAGGAGAATTGTAAGGGTCATGGGAATTCCGAAATTCATAGCTCTTGCATTTTTTGATGCAAAGTCCAAATTATGACACGTGTTTTGATACTATAGCATTAAAGGATGAAATTTAATATAATGTTGTTAATTGGTAAAGAAGCTACACTTTAAGTTGGGAGGAGAAAGCTGAATGGGTAAGTATCGGGAATTAACTCCGGAGGAATTAAGCAATAAGGTTAACTACAGTATATTTGGATTTGAGACTACTGCAGATATGAATCCATTGGAGGGTATAATCGGGCAGGATAGGGCTGTTGCGGCAATGGAATTCGGACTTAAAATCAAAAGACCCGGATATAGTATTTATGTTTCCGGGATAACAGGCACAGGAAGAAGCAGCTATACTGAATCTATAGTAAGCAGGATAGCTGTCAACGAAAAGGTGCCCGATGATTGGTGCTATGTATACAATTTTACAAATCCTGATAACCCCATATGTATAAACCTTCCGGCCGGAATGGGATATAAGCTTCAAAAAAGCATGAAAATGCTCGTAAGAGCACTTAAGGTAAAAGTCCCCCAGGCTTTTGAAGGTGAGGAATATGAAAAACAGAAAAGCCAGATTGTGCAGGAGTATCAGGGAAAAAGCTCTGAATGCATGGATGTTTTCAATGACTTTGCAAAAGAACAGGGTTTTATTTTAAAAAAGAGCGAGCAGGGACTGGTTACTGTACCGCTTTATGAAGGGAAACCAATGGAGGACAAGGACTACATGGATATGACCCATGAGGATAGAAAGAAGGTTGAGGACAACTCTTTTATAGTCCAGAGAAGGCTCGTGGAGATGCTGAAACGTATCAAAGACATCGAAAGAGCGGCCAGGGATAAGATTGATAAACTGGAAACAAAAATAGCGCTTATCGCAGTAGAACATCCGATAATGGAGCTGAAAGAAAAGTTCAGCAAGTTTGAGAATGTGATTGAATATCTCCAGGCTGTGCAGAAGGATATAATACACAACATAGAGGATTTCAGGAATCCGGGTGCCGGTAAGGCCGGGGGGTTCGACCTGATTGAGAAGATTGGGGAGAAGGATTTTACAATAAAATATCAGGTTAATCTGCTGGTGGATAACAGAGATTTAAAGGGTGCTCCGGTTATTTTAGAATCAAACCCGAAATATTATAATGTTTTGGGCAAAACAGAGTATGAGAGCAATATGGGCGTAGTCACAACGGACTTTACCATGATAAAGGCGGGTTCACTCCATAAAGCCAATGGAGGCTATATAATAATAAACGTATCCGACCTTATGAGGAATCCTGAAAGCTGGGAAGGTATAAAAAGGTCGCTGAAGACAGGAAACATAACCATTGAGAATATATTCTCAATGATAGGTATTGTGTCCGGCAGCATAAAACCGGAACCTATCCCCCTGGATGTAAAAGTTATTTTAATAGGAAGCCCATATGTGTACCAGGTTCTTTATAATTACGATGAAGACTTCAGCAAGCTTTTTAAGATAAAGGCTGATTTTGACACAGATATGGCCGGCAATAAAGAAAACTGTTTGAAATACGCCAGTTTTATAAGTTCCCACTGTGTAAAAAACGGACTTATGCATTTTGATAAATCCGCCGTAGCGGCTGTGGTGGAATACAGCAGGAGATTGGCTGAACACAAGGATAAGCTTTCTACGAGATTTAACGATATAATTGAGATAATATTTGAAGCTGATGCCTGGGCAAGGATAGCAGGGGATCAGATAGTAACCGTAAATAATGTAAAAAAAGCTATTGAGCAGAAGTCATACCGTTCGAACAGAGTAGAAGAAAAGATGCAGGAATTGATTGATACGGGCGTAGTAATAATCTCCACCGAGGAAGAGGTTATAGGGCAGGTAAACGGACTCTCGGTCATGAACTTTGGCGGTTATACCTTTGGAAAGCCAAGCAGGATTACGGCAACGACTTATGCCGGAGAAAAAGGGATAGTCAATATTGAGCGGGAAGTTGAAATGAGCGGCAGCATACATGATAAGGGAGTGCTGATACTTACAGGATATCTTGGCGATAAATTTGCCCAGGATTTCCCCCTGACAATCTCGGCAAGCATATGCTTTGAACAGCTTTATGACGGAGTTGAAGGGGATAGTGCATCAAGCAGCGAACTGTATGCTTTATTATCGAGTCTGGCGGAGCTGCCTGTCAAGCAATATATTGCGGTAACCGGCTCTGTTAACCAGAAGGGTGAGGTTCAACCGATAGGGGGAGTAAATGAAAAAATTGAGGGCTTTTTTCAGACCTGCAAGGCCAGGGGCCTGAGAGGAAATGAAGGAGTCATGATACCGTGGCAGAATGTTGTTAATCTTATGTTGAAGGACGAGGTTATTGAAGCTGTTAAAGAAGGTAAGTTCCATATTTATCCCGTAAAAAACATAGAAGAAGGCATAGAGATTCTTACAGGCAGAATAGCAGGCACAAAGGATGAAAGCGGTGCTTATCCTGAGGATACGATTTATTACGCGGTGCAGAAAAAAATCGAGAAGTTTGCCAGAATAGCTGAAGAATTTGATGATGCGGAATAGAGCTTAAAATAATAGTATTAGGGGGATTGGAATGATAGTTGGTAAAAGCGCTATTATATTAGGGGGAACAGTATTAGGGCTTATAGCGGTTATTGTTGCTATTTGCTTCTACCGTTTTTTGAAACATGTAAAAAGGCTGAATGCTGTTTTAGCTACTATAGCAGAAGGGCAGTTATCCGCAAGGGTCAGCGAGGAGGGCTTTCTGAGAGGCATAGGAGTAAATATCAACAGGCTTGTCAGATATACCAAAAAGGTGATATGTGAGATAGCGGAGACATCTGAGAAAAACAGAGCAATGGCCGAGTCCCTCAACAAAAACATTACTCAGGTGGACAGAGCCGGACAGGAAATAGCAATATCCATATCGGAGGTGGCTCAGAACGCAGGAGAGCAATCGAATACGGTTGTTGCCACAAAAGACAAGACACAGCAGGTGGCAGACAATTCCAAGGATATAGCGGTTTATGCAAGAAATACGCAGGACACTGCGGAAAATATGATTACTGTGATTGAGAACAGCAGAGTAGTATTCGAAGATATTACTTCAAAAATGAGAAACTCATCGGAGATAAGCTTTAAGATGGCCGGAAATGTTCAGCTTCTCAGAGATAAGGTAGATGAGATTAACAATATAATTACAGTGGTAAATGAAATAAGCGACAGAACCAATCTGTTGGCATTAAATGCTGCAATAGAAGCCGCCAGGGCAGGAGAGCAGGGAAAAGGCTTTGCAGTTGTGGCAGATGAGGTAAGGAAGCTTGCGTTGCAATCCTCCAAGTCAACGGCAGAAATAAGCAAACTGGTTGCTAATATAATTTCAAGCATCATGAGCATTTCAGATGAAGCCAGGGAAGAGGCAAAGTCAATTTCCCGTGACATTGAATATGCGGATAAATCAAAGCAGTCCTTTGAACAAGTCATAGAATCAGCAAAGGAAACTTACGATGCGGTTAAAAAAATACATAACCTGGCCAGCCAGTCAACAGGTGCTGCGGACAATGTAAATGAATTGATGGATAATATATCATCTGCTTCCCAGGAAGCTGTAGCTTTTGCCCAGGAAGTATCTGCCTCAGCACAGGAACAGTCCTATGCAATGCAGGAAATGGCTTCACTGACGATAAGCCTCAAAGATGCTGCGGATCATATTGACGGACTTCTTAAGGGAATCATGAATAGCGTAAAGCTGCAAGAGAAGGAAAAATCAATGATAGTAGAGAGCTTCGGAGTATTGAAGCAGATTACCGAAGAAATTAGAAAAAAAGGGATTCAGATAGAAAAGGCAACAGATTTTCTTGTAGACTGCCTCAAGAAGTATTCTCAGTTTGAATATATGGGGATATTGAATGCAAGCGGGATAATGGTATCGGAGACAGATTTGGAGGCAGAGCCTATGGACTTATCTCACCGTCCTTATTTTAAGGAATCCATAACAGGCAAGGAATACTGTTCTGAGCCGTATATATCAAATTTTTCATTTAACTACTGCATAACAATTTCCATACCCTTTAAGGATGTGTCAGGAAGGACAATCGGAGTCCTTATGGCTGACTTATGTATAGAGAAATAACCGGAGTATTATTACAGGTTGGCCGGCTGAATTTACCCTGCTTTTTTGGAATATGTAAGGTATAAAAGGTATAATAAGTATAGATAGAAGTACGGAGGATGAACTATGAGAAAAAGCATAATCAGGGATATTGAAAAAGCAGAGTCCGGACATAGGAAAATAGAATGGGTAAAAGGCTATATGCCTGTATTGTCTGCTATAGAGAAGGAATTCACAAAGGATCGGCCCTTTGCAGGGAAAAGGATAGTCATGTCAATTCATCTGGAAGCAAAAACCGCGTATCTTTCCAAGGTGCTTAAGGCGGGAGGTGCAGAGGTTTCGGTTACAGGGAGCAATCCTCTCTCCACTCAGGATGACATTGCGGCGGCATTGGCGGAGGACGGGCTTAATGTATACGCATGGTATGATGCCAGTCCTTCGGAATACAAGCAGCATTTAAATGCAGCCCTTGATATAGAGCCCGATATAGTTATAGACGATGGGGGAGATTTAGTGCATTTGCTGCACGGGGAAAGGCAGGAGCTTTCTCCCAAAATAATCGGCGGCTGCGAAGAGACAACAACAGGGGTTCTGAGGCTTAGGGCAAGAGAGAGGGAGGGACTTCTGAAATTTCCCATGATTTCGGTAAATGATGCCTGCTGCAAGCATCTTTTTGATAACAGGTACGGTACGGGACAGTCGGCATGGGACGGCATAATGAGGACGACCAACCTTATAGTAGCCGGGAAGGATGTAGTAGTAACGGGTTATGGCTGGTGCGGAAAAGGGGTCGCCATGAAGGCCAAGGGTCTTGGCGCTAATGTAATAGTATGTGAAGTTGATCCCATAAAGGCTATAGAGGCATATATGGACGGTTTCAGGGTGATGTCTCTGGAGGATGCGGCACCTTTGGGGGATTTCTTCGTGACTGTTACCGGCTGTTCAAAGGTTATTACGGGGAAACATTTCAAGGTCATGAAAAACGGAGCGGTGCTTGCCAATGCCGGCCATTTTGACGTGGAGATATGGAAGCCGGATCTGGAATCAATGAGCAAAGAGAAGAGAATAATGCGAAATAACATAATGGGATACATTATGGAGGACGGAAGGATAATTAACCTCCTTGCGGATGGAAGACTTGTAAACCTTGCCGCAGGTGACGGCCATCCTGCCGAGATAATGGATATGAGCTTTGCTCTGCAGGCCCTTTGTGCGAAATATATAAGTGAAAGCAAAGGTAAGCTTAAGAATAAGGTCTATGAGGTCCCGGAGGAAATAGATCAAAAAGTAGCTTATATGAAGCTTGAAGCCTTAAGTATAAGAATAGACAGGCTTACGGAGGATCAGAAGGAATATCTGAGGGGCTGGGGAGAATGATATATGGATATATTGCTGAAAAATGCACAAATTATAACGCTTAATGAAAATGACGATATTATAAGGGAAGGCAGTATAGGAATAAGAGGTAACAAGATTGACCATATAGGCAGCGGGGAACAGGATTCCGATACGGGGTATTCAAAGGTCATAGATTGTAAGGGCAGGACTGTTATGCCCGGCTTTGTAAACGCCCATAACCACCTGGCCATGACGCTGTTCAGGAATTACGCCGATGATATGAATCTCATGGATTGGCTGTTTAAGAAGATATTTCCTCTGGAGGACAAACTGACGGAGGATGCGGTATATTGGGCGAGCCTTCTTGCTATGGTTGAAATGATAAAAAGCGGGACAACAACTTTTTCAGATATGTATTTTTTTATGGAAGAGACTGCCCGCGCGACTTCCGAGTCAGGCATGAGGGCTGTGCTGTCCAGGGGGCTTCAGGGGGAGTCGGGGGAAGAGGGAATTGATTACAGGCTCCGTGAAAATCTGGAGCTTTTCGATAAGTATCACAACAGCTTCAATGAGCGTATAAAAGTTATGCTGGGCCCCCACTCGGTTTATACCTGCGGGGAGCCATACCTGAAGAAAGTAGCTGCAAAATCCCGGGAGAGAGGAATACCCATACAGATACACCTCTCGGAGACCGGGGAAGAGGTAAAAAACTGTATTAATAAATACGGCAAATCACCGGTAAAACACCTTGACTCTTTAGGGCTTCTTAATGAGGGAACCGTTGCTGCCCATTGTGTTGCCGTGGACGATTCGGACATTGATATATTGGCAGCCCGAAAGGTGAATGTGGTGCATAATCCGGGAAGCAATATGAAGCTTGCAAGCGGTGCCGCACCGATTGTTAAAATGCTGGGCAGAGGCATTAATATATGTCTGGGCACTGACGGGGCTTCAAGCAACAATAACCTTGACATGCTGGAAGAAATGAGGATGGCTGCTTACCTTCAGAAAGTTCACACCGGCGATCCTTCAGCATTGCCTGTGAATGAGGTAATGAGAATGGCAACGGCGGGAGGCGCCGAAGCTTTGGGCTTTGAAAGTACCGGGAGCCTGGAAGAGGGAAAGACTGCAGACATTATTGTACTGAATACCAAGAAAGCCCATTATTATCCGAAGTATAATATAAAATCAGCCATTGTTTACTCCGGAAGCTCGGCAGATGTAGAAACGGTTATAATTGACGGCAGCCTGGTAATGGAAGGAGGCTGCCTTGTTACCCTCGATGAGGAAAGAATACTGTATGAAACGCAAAAATGGGCATCAAAGCTGACGGAATGATAAAGAAATGAACTTTACTAACGAAAGGCGGTTTATTGCAATGCATAATTTGACGGAAAACAGGGAACTGGCAGATTTGTTATTCCCTGATGTCAGTAAGACTCCTGAATATTATGAATTATTATATCCCAAAAGAAAGCTTCCCGAAGGAGCAAAGGTAACAAGATTTGCCCCTAGTCCTACAGGCTATGTGCATATGGGAAGCCTATACGCATCTCTCGTGTCGGAAAGACTTGCACATCAAAGCAATGGGCTTTTCTTTCTCAGAGTGGAGGATACGGATAGAAGACGCGAAGTAGAGGGCGGAGTTACCAATATTGTTAGATCCCTTTTCAGGTTTGGAATCAATTTTGATGAGGGAGTAACGGATGTCGGCAGTGAGAAGGGAAGCTACGGACCATACAAGCAGAGCGAAAGAACAGAGATATATAAAGTATTTGCAAAGCATCTGGTAGAAAAAGGTTTTGCATATCCATGTTTTTGTTCGGAGGAGGATCTGAACAAAATAAGAGCGCTGCAGGAAGAGAGAAAATTAAATATCGGTTATTACGGGGAATATGCAGTACATAGGAATTTTACCATTGAACAAGTGAAAGAAGAGCTTTCCAGGAGGAAACCTTTTGTGCTGCGGGTTAAAGCTCCGCAAAATCCGGACAGAAGATTCATATTGAAGGATCTTATAAAGGGCGATGTGGAAATGCCGGAAAACGATCAGGATATGGTATTGTTAAAATCTGACGGGCTTCCTACCTACCACTTTGCCCATGTGGTAGACGACCATCTTATGAGAACCACACACGTAACAAGGGGCGATGAATGGTTGCCTTCAGCTCCCTTGCATGTACAGCTTTTTGAAATGTTTGAGTGGGAGAAGCCTTACTTTGCTCACATATCTCCGGTAATGAAGTTGGAGGGTAATTCCAAAAGGAAGCTAAGTAAAAGAAAGGATCCGGAGGCAGACGTAAGCTTCTATCATGAGCAGGGTTTTCCCGGTATTTCTGTGATTGAATACCTTGTGAACCTGATAAATTCCAATTTTGAAGAATGGAGAAGGGATAACCCGAAAGAGCCCAATACAAACTTTAAGATTGAACTGGGGAAAATGAGTGTAAGCGGCGCAATGTTCGATATAGTGAAGCTTACGGATATAAGCAGGGATATTATTGCTCTTATGTCCGAAGAAGAGGTATACAATATGTCCCTTAAATGGGCGGAAGAATATGATCCCGAGCTCTGGGCGCTTCTTTTGCGGGATGAAAAGTATGCCAGGAGTATATTCAGAATTGACAGAGGCGGTGAAAAGCCCAGGAAGGATATTTCAAAGTGGCTGGATGTAAAACCATATGTCTTCTATTTCTTTGATGAGCTGTTTGATAAAGACGTAAAAAAAGGCTACAATTTTCAGGAGACAATATGCCGGGAAGAGGTCAGGAGGGTTCTGGCCGAATATGCGAGGGTTTATAACCATAACGATGACAAGGATATGTGGTTTAACAGGGTAAAGGAATTCTGCGAGGCTATAGGGTATTCGAAAAATATCAAGGACTTTAAAAAGAATCCCGAGGCATATAAAGGCCATGTAGGTGATGTCACGGGGATTATCAGGGTGGCAATGACCAATAGGAGGAATACTCCCGACCTTTATGAGATAATGCAGGTTATCGGCGAAAGGAAAGTTATTGAGAGACTGCATAATATGATATAATTCTCCAAAGTCGGAAAAGGGGGATGGATAATGAAAGACGTTCTTGCAGAAGTGGATGGGCTGGCGTTTTGCCATACCAGGATTGAGTACCTGGATTTGGTACTCAGCATAGAGAAGGCCAACAGCGATTTTGTATTTATGTGGCCGAAAGAAAGACATGTTGAAGCAATACACCGCTTGGATGAAATGCATATATCCATAGCAAATGTTGCTTCCAGGGAATTTGTAGGGTATATGATACTTGCAGGGATAGGCGGGGAGGACCTGGCGCTGGAATTCAGGCGTTTAGTCATTGCCGATAAGGGAAAAGGGTATGGGCGTACAAGCATAAAGTTCGTAAAGGAATATTGTTTTGGACTGCTCAAATATCACAGGCTGTGGCTGGATGTATATACCGACAATGAAAGGGCGGTAGACCTCTACCGCAGCGAGGGCTTTGTGCAGGAAGGGCTGCTGAGAGAATGCAAAAAGCACGGAGACGGGTATCGTTCGATGCTTATTATGTCGATGCTGGAGAGTGAGTATGCGGAATTGCGATAGTATAATGCGGTATCAAAATTTTGGAACCATTTAACTGGTTCTTTTATTTTGCGTATTTCCATCCTTATCCATTCCTATTAGGCACCAATAAAAACCGTAACCGCTTATGCTTAAAAATCATAGGGATAAAGTACTATGGATGCTTCAGAGACAAGTTAAAATACCTATTGGCATTATATGGATTCAATGGTATTATGGGAATAATTACATATTATGAGAAAATATGCAATAATAGGCATGTAAAGAAACCGGCATGCCCCACAAAAGCATATGCGGGGCATGCCGGTATATTTCTGAAAGATAGGAATCATGCTTCAAGAGAGGGTGGAATAAATGAAAAAAACTATATTGGTATTATGTATATTTCTGGCGATTAACGCTTTATCAGGCTGCAGCAATGGAAGTACAGTCGAACAGACAACTGATATAAGCCAGGCAGCTGAAGCAAAAAACATTGAGAATGATTACAAGGTAAAGTATTTTAAACCGGTGACAGACAATAAAAGTAATATTTTCTATGCATTTAGCGTTTATGGCAAATATGCGGCTTACTCACGAAATGATATTGAAGAGACCGAGTGGGAAAAGCTTTATTTGCTTGATACGGACAAAATGGAAGAAGAGCTAATATACGATCCCGGAGAAAAAATGATATTGAATGATTCAAGGATTGGGGATAAATATATTTACTGGACCCAGGGTTATATGTACTTTGAGTGCTCATCATGGGAAATAAAGTCATATGACAAAGCTACCAAGAAGATTGAAACAATCAGGCATTGCGAAGAACACGGGGACTCATTGTCTTTACTCATGCCCCGCATTGACAACCAGGGGGATGACTTGGTATGGCTTGAAGGGTACCAGGATAGCAATGGAAACAATCATTATAGCATATTCTTTTATAATTCGCATAAGAAGTCGATAGAAAAACTGGCTTCGGTAAATTTTGTCGACAACCAGTATGATACTATCAGAATCAGAAACGGATATATAACCTATGTGGATATGATAAATGAAAAATGGTATATAAAAATAATTGATACCCAAGGTAAATTTATTAAGCAGCTTAAATGCGACGAAATGCCGTCAAGGCCGATTTATGACGGGGAGAAGCTAATTTATGAGGAATTTGCAAATGACGCAGAGAAAAGGATACTGCATTCTTATGACTTTGACACAAAAACCGAAATATCAACCAACCAGGGGATAGAATTATTCGATGTAATAGGTGATTATATATTCTATACGGACAATGAAAACATATATATATTCAATACAAAGAACGGCAGCCTGAAGTGCATATCCCAGGCCGAAAAGGATAAGGGGCACGTTTTCCCTATAGCATTTGCCTGTAATGACAAAATTGTTATTATAGAAGATTTGAAGGATTGTTATTATCATCAATTAGCTGTATTCCATAAGGAATAACATGAAGTATGTACTTCCGAAGCAATAGCCTTGTATATCGACTCGCAACGATATGCCTCCTTTATAGTAGACAGTTAAAGAACAAAACTGTTTCTATAAAGGGGCCATATTTTTATGTATTTGTATAAATTAACAATAATTAATAAATATAAAAGCTTGCCCTGCAAATGATTCAATTGGGATCAATTGCAGGGCAGCTTTTTTACAGCACATAACTATTTAATAAAAAATGTAAATTATGGATATATTTATACACTCATAATGCCGATATAATAATTAGTAAAATATGTAAGGGGGAGCAAAATGATTACTAATAGTATAAGCGCTTTAAGAAGCAACATTCTGAGTTATAACTTATCCGGCAGTAAAACGAATGGAATAAAAAGCGGGAATAATGATTTTAAAGACTTGTTTGATATTCAGAAGAACAATTATATTTCAGATGGATATAGTAATTATACCAAGGATATTTTTATGAAGCACATAAATGGAGCTTCAAGTAGATTATCAATTAAGGACCGTTTTACTGAAATTGATTCTGAATTTCCGGATTGCAGAGAGTTCACCACATATTTGGATAAAGTTAACGGTAACGGGAAGTACCTGCTTGATGTCAGAATAGAGAATTGTCCTAAAGGCACTTTTATAGACGACAAGGAATTTGAATATGCTATGAGTAAAGTTATTATAACTACTGAAAAAACCGAATATGCATTTGCCCAGATGGGACATCGGGAAACTGGATCGTGGTTTGTAGAGCTGGATTATGATAAAACTACAGGAAAAATAAATGTAACTGACTTCATTAAGGATGCGCCAAATTTAATTAATACAATAGCAGATGAAATATATGGGAATCTATTAAGGGGCGGCAATACTTCAAAAGAGGATTTGGCAAGAATCAAAGCGAACCTGGATAGAATAAAGAAAGAAATGTATGATTTTTTCATGGAGCTTGCCGAAAGTGATGAAATAGCTGACAGTAACTATAGTAATAAGTATTCAAGTATATAAGGATGTTAAGAAACCAAAAGAATATTCTGCGAAGGCATAGGTCTGTGTATTTCGCACTTAATCCATTATATTAAAAATAAGCTAAAGAGCCGGAGATATTTCGGCTAATCACAATATACCGCTCATTACAGGGTAATCCTCAGCACCGGAGCCTCCGGTCATAGGAGCAAATTCATAATCGGCAAATACTGCGCGCATTACTGCGGTATTGCCGTATTTTCCCCTTATGGCATCTATTACAG
>JAKPKE010000279.1 GCA_029553855.1 Bacillota bacterium
TACTCATTATTCCAAATATCAGGATAAGTGCAATGAAATGCAATAATACGCCAGTTAACGGGAATATTCGACAAATGGTATAAAAAGGATATTTGCAGCAGCGATATATGATATAATTACAGGGAATAAATAGATTCCGGTAAATATGAGGTATATATTCATGAGAATTATTCCGGATAAAATATTAAAAGAGATGGAAAAGAATATATACAGCGGCATAAACGTGCGGAATGCGTCAATAGTTCTTTTGTGGGTGCTGTTGTGTCTTTTTTTCGTTAACAGTGGGACAAGCTTTTTATTCACCTATATTTCCGGAGGGCTGTTTTATATTATCCTGCCGGTTTTGTGCTTTGTGCTTTTCAAGGATATTAAGAGATATTTGAACTTTCCTGAGGAGAATAAAAAAATGCCTGTTTTTATAGGACATAAACCGGATACAATATTTGTCTATCCAATATTATTAATGTCGCTTATAGGGATAATCAGCAGTTTGCTCGCCATATCGGGATTTCTTCCGGCTGCTCTCCGGCAGGCGGACACAGGAGCTACCGGAACTGTTGAATTTGTGGCAAGAATAGTGTTTTTGCCTTTGGCGGCATTTGCAGAAGAGATTCTCAATTTGCTGACGGTTTCATTTTTATATAAAAAAATGAAGAAACTTAAGAAATTCAGACTTGTTGGCAGCATTATTTCTGCTTCCATAGTTTTCGGCATTTTCCATTCCTTTGGCTGGGGGCTGGATGCAGCAATTCTTATAGGCATATCGTATATGCCGGTGTTCCTGGCCACCGTATATACCGGAAACATCTGGGTAAGCTTTTTAGCACATTTATATAACGATTTGATTGCCTTTACAAAAGCTTATTACAGCGGCTTCCACTTTATTGTAATTGCTGCCGTCACGGTAATACCCGCCCTATGGGCAATCATGGCTATGGTCAGGAAGACGCGCTGACGGCACCAAGGCCTTTTACAAAATCATAAAAATCTTCATAATACCCTTCATAAGTGCTGTTTATTCTCTCTTTCGTACTATTGATCATATGATTTCTTATAAGAAAGGTTTTCATCCCAAGATTAAGAGCAGCAAGATCCTCCTGGACATCATTGCCTACCATCATGCA
>JAKPKE010000287.1 GCA_029553855.1 Bacillota bacterium
TATAAATACCTGACCCTATGACTGTCCCGCCTTCTTCAGGATTGGCAATTAGCGTCAAAGTATAGCCTGTCATTTCAAAATTAGCGACTAAAGTAAGATCTTCGGCAGGCATTGAGAAAATGTGTTCAGGCAGATTGGATATGAGATTACCTTCAACATCTGTCCAGTTAACAAAATTCCAGCCTATATTTGGGATTGCGCTTATATTAACTGAATCTCCGACATTATAAATTCCATATCCGCTAATGATACCACCTTCTTCAGGATTGGCATACAAAAACAGGACGTATTCCAAAACAGGATCCAACAATGTGATTATTCCATCAATAGTTTCTGAAATAATATTCTGTGCGCTGGCATTACTGATAACAGCATCCTGTATGGCAAATGTATAAATACCTCCTGATGGCGGAGTAGAAAAAGCAAATGACGCTACAACGCCTTCATTTCCTATAAATGGTGTGTTCACAAAAGAAAATGCTATGCATCGGAAAATATTGGTTGAAGGCAGAATATTTGCCTGTATCTGATGATCTATTTTGCGTTCAGGATTTAATTGTGCTGAACCAGAAACATAATCAAAACCTGCAGGTAGCGGAATGTCAAGCTGAAAAGCAACAAACTGATCTTCATTTATAATTTCCAGGTCAACTGTAATATCCTCACCGGCTATTGCAGTAACATCTGACAATTGCATGATATTCTGAGAGATAACAGGTTCAAGAATAACATTTACAGTTACATCTTCATATGTTATGATAACTATTCCGGAAGTGCTTTGATAACCTTCCTTTTCTACAATGTAGTCATATTCTCCTGGCGCAATGCCGTGAATAATATAGTCTCCGGGTGAATAGGTAATGGAATTGAAGGTTATGCTTGCATCTGAAATCGGATCCTGGTCAGGATCAGTTACAGAAAATGTTACTGTATAAACCTGAGACCCAATAAGGGTTATTGTTCCATTGATTACTCCACTCAAAATATTCTGTGCGCTGGCATTACTGATAACAGCATCCTGTATGGCAAATGTATAAATACCTCCTGATGGCGGAGTTGAAAAAGCAAATGACGCTACAACGCCTTCATTTCCTATAAATGGTGTGTTCACAAAAGAAAATGCTATGCATCGGAAAATATTGGTTGAAGGCAGAATATTTG
>JAKPKE010000009.1 GCA_029553855.1 Bacillota bacterium
ACATACTCAAATAAACCAGAAGCCGCCCAAAAGCTGTCACGTTGGTATCTTTTTATCTGGTTGAAAGCTTCACGGATAGCAACACCACGACGCTTTAACTCTACATGAACTAGTGGAAGTCCATTTACAAGGATTGTTACATCATATCGAGTTTCATGCTTGCCGCCTGCTTCTTCGTATTGATTAATAACTTGCAAGCGATTGTTATGGATATTCTTTTTATCCAAAAGGTATATGTTCTTTGTTGTTCCATCTTCACGTTTTAGAATCTGGATATGGTCATCTTGAATCTTTCTGGTTTTTTCAACAATACCCTCATTTGTATTGGCAATACATTCTGTGAAAAATTTATCCCATTCACTGTCAGTAAAAGTGAAGTCATTAAGCAGTTCAAGTTGCTTTCGGAGATTTGCTATCAATGCAGCTTCATTGTGCACTGAAATATATTCATATCCTTGGGAAGTCAGTTGCCTAATAAACTCCCGCTCAAGTTCCGCCTCGCTTTGATACTTTTCAGGACGGACATTGTATTCAGCTGCATATTCAGCAACAACCGTTGCTTCGTCAGTACTGGCAACGATGTTGTATATACTCATGCCGTCACCTCCTTGAAAGATAACAGTTTATCTCTGTAATATTCATATTGCTTTTGCCTAGCTTCAATTTCGGCAGGAATGCCGCTGGTTAAGTCGTTACAGAGAGCGTCAAAGCGGTCTAGGATAGATACGATGCGCTCTTGTTCTTTGAGAGGGGGAACGGGAATTTCTACTCTTTCAATAACAGAACGAGCCAATCGTGGTACACTTGCTCTTCTAACTCTTGATAAAAGATAACTTTTTTGACACAGTATTGCATAATATAGAAATCTGCTTTGCAAACGGTCTGAACAAGTTAGACAATAGCAATCATCTGCAGCCCAGAAATCTATTTTACTATAACCTATTTCTCCAGCAGCACCTGCACCGATTATGAAAACTGTGTTTTTATTGAAATTACTTTTTTCGTAGTAACCTAAAGGTGTCATACTGTTTTGAAAAACTGGATACGTTCCAGTTTCTGTAAGCTAGCTTTTTACGACACGAACTCCCCTCGTTATTGTCGTAACCTTATCCAACCTTACTTTTGGCACATCCTCATCAAATGTCAACAGCAAATCCCTATAATACTCATACTGCTTTCTCCTTGCTGTAAGCTCTGCTGTAAGCTCTGCTGTAAGCTCTGTGAAATTGTCCAGAATACGGACAATTTCCTGCTGAACAGGTAGTGGAGGGAGGGGAATTTTAATGTTTTTTGCAATAGTCCAATGACGATTATATCCTCTTGATGGGATGTCAATATTGCAAAAAGCATAATAAATATACTTTGTGTTTAAATCTTCAGTAACGGGAATAAATACTTTTGTTCCACTATCACCTTGGGCAAATTTCCGATCTGCATATTTAACAACTCTCGTATGATCTCCAAAAATAATACAAGGCAATATAGGTGGTACAGCAGATTCGTCATCAGTATATCCAGCAATATACACTTGGCTTTGGTCTATTATTGGGATATCTCCATTATCTTTGTAATATTTCTTTGAAATACTATTAGGAGCATTATTGTTTTTTAGCACTTCTCCTAAGGGTATATATTCCACCCCAT
>JAKPKE010000065.1 GCA_029553855.1 Bacillota bacterium
GCAAATACCGGCGTGGGGAAGCTATTTTTGACGAAACCTTCCATTGGACCCCGGAACGGAAAGGCTTCCGGGCAAAATCATCAGACGGGCCTGCAGAGATGGGACCCTCGCCAATGATTTTGCTGGCTTTGGAAGGTGAGGAGAACATACTTCCCCTACAGCCGGAGTAATTCACAAACTATGTCGCATTTTTCTCCTTATTTTTTTAGTGCTTTTATCAGCTTGGCTCTCTTTCTTATGAGGCTCTTGTACTCTAATTCTGCTTTTCTATTGGTCTTCCGTTCTATGAATTCAGCTTCTTTTTTTAGCTTTATATAGTTGTTGTATCTATTCTCATCCAGATTGCCGTTTCCGATGGCTTCAAGCACAGCGCAGCCAGGCTCTGCAGTATGTGTGCAGTCCAGGAACCTGCAGCCTGCAGCCAGATTGTAGATATCGCTGAAGGTTGTATCGATGCTTTCTTCAACATCCATTATATGAAATTCCCTCATACCCGGAGTGTCAATTACGATGCCCCCGTCCGGCAGCACTATAAGTTCCCTGCTGGTTGTGGTATGCCTGCCCCTGTCTCCTAAACCGCTTATCTCCCGGGTATCCATCAGGTTTTCACCCAGGAGACTGTTTATTATTGTTGATTTCCCGACACCTGAGGAACCGAGGAATGCAATAGTGAGTCCAGGCTTTACGTACTGTCTGACTGTTTTTTCCGCAGAATCGTCCAGACAGCTTACACAGTGAACATCAACGCCTGGAGAGACCTCTGCGGTCTCCGCCAGTTTCTCTCCTGCATCTTCGCATAGGTCGGATTTTGTGAGCAGTACTACGGGTACTGCTCCGCTGTTCCAGGCCATGGTTATGAATCTTTCCAGTCTCCTCAGGTTGTAATTCTGGTTGAGGGACATGCAGATAAACAACATATCGATATTGACGGCAACAATTTGTTCCTTGACAGTATTACCGGCACCTTTTCTGGAAAACTTACTCTTTCGCTGCATTATACCACGGATTATCGCTTTACTGCCGGCTTCAGGGCGCATGTCAAGCAGCACCCAATCACCTACGGCGGGATAATCTTCCCGTTCTGCTGCAGCATATATAAGTTTGCCTGAGACTGAAGCAAGCACTTCTCCACCTTCGCAATACACTTTGTATAAACCCTTGTATTCTACAGCAACCCTGCCGACTTGGCAGCAAGCCCCATAAGCTTCAAATTCACTCTGTAGGTCTTCATTCCAGCCCAAAGCCTTTAAGTCAGTTATATTATTCAATATATTGTCTCCCTCCTGTTAATACAGGGCATAAAAATAGCCCCGAATAGTAAGCTTTAACCTGACTACTCCGGAGCATGACCAACAAAGCATCACATTGCAATGCTTCAGTTTTTTATCCATCCAGGAGCAGCTGTTATGAAATCCGAATAAATGGCATGGGAAAACACACATCTATCTTTCATAAGACATCACTCCTTTCAAATCAATACTAACAATATAGCAGAAAAAGTTTTCATTGTAAAGGTCATTCTATCAATCTATATATCCGTGCATATATTGTAAAATAATTTCTTATTATATATAATGGGTTAGGACATCATGAATTGTGGCAAGTGAACAAGCCCGGCATATTTTTATAGTGAGAGGATGATACTTTGAAATATATAGAACTTAAGGTTGTAACAACTACAGAGGCATCTGATGCAGTATCGGAGATACTATATGATGAAGGAGCTTTGGGAGTGCTTATAGAGGATCCCAATGATTTCAAAGTCTTAAACAGGGATGAGAGAAGCTGGGATTATGTGGAGGATGAATTTGTGAAGCAGCTGGGAGAAGACACTAAAGTAAAAGGGTATTTTCATCCCGAAAAGTTCGATGAAGCAAAGCTTAAATTTATAGCAGACCGTGTCAAAAACCTTGATGGTTTCGGCCTTAACAAGGGAAAAGGCACTGTTTCCACCCGGGAGGTAAGTGATGAAGACTGGGCGGATGCATGGAAGAAGTATTACAAGCCAATGAAAATAGGGGATAGGGTAGTTATAAAGCCTACATGGGAGGAATATGCAGCCAAAGCTGATGAAGTTGTTATTGAACTTGATCCCGGAATGGCTTTTGGCACCGGAACCCACGAAACGACAATAATGTGTATAAAGCTATTAGAGAAGCATGTTAAAAACGGCAATACGGTGTTTGACATAGGCTGCGGTTCGGGTATACTTGGGATAACGGCTGCCAGACTTAATGCAGGGAAGGTTGTGTGTGTGGATATTGACGAGGTTTCCTGCAAGGCAAGCAGGGAAAACGCGAAAGCCAATAAAGTAGATGACAGGCTGGAAGTAAAGTGCGGCAGTCTTTTGAATGCTGTATCAGGTAGAGCTGATATTATAATTGCAAATATAATAGCTGATATTATCATTTCTCTCAGTGAGGACGTAATGAATTATTTAAAAGAAGGCGGGGTATTCATATCTTCGGGCATCATAGGGGACAGAATGGATGAGGTACTAAGAAAACTCAGGGAAGAAGGCTTTAAAGTGGTCGAGGTGCTCGAGATGGGAGAATGGTGCGCTATAGCGGCAGAGGGGATGTAAAATGCACAGGTTTTTTGTTAGAAAGCAGAATATACACGAAAATGGGATAATTGTAGAAGGGGAAGATGTTCAACACATATCCAAAGTACTTCGGCTGCAGATAGGTGACGAAATAATACTGTGTGACAGGGAAGGTATTGACTATATTGCAGCAATTGAAGGTATGGATAAGTACTCTGTGAGGACAATAATAACAGACAGGAAAGAATCAAAGGGCGAGCCGGATATTAGTGTAGTGTTGTATCAGGGAATGCCCAAGTCAACCAAGATGGATACTATTATACAAAAATGTACGGAGATGGGCATTAAGAGAATAGTTCCGGTTTATACCGCAAGGACCGTAATCAGGTTTGAATCCGAAAAAGATAAAGAAAAGAAGGTCGAAAGATGGACCAGAATAGCTGAAGAAGCTGCAAAGCAAAGCGGGAGGGGGATTATTCCTTTAATCGGCATGCCTGTGACATTAACGGAAGCTATTAAGGATTCATCTAAACTTGATAGGGTTATTATTCCGTATGAACTTGAAGACAGCCTTTCTATCAGAGAAGTTCTCTGTAAAGGTAAAGGCAGCAGCATCGGCTTTTTTATAGGGCCGGAGGGGGGCTTTGATTTTGAAGAGGTTGAGAAGGCAAGAGAGGCGGGTGCTGTATCGGTAACATTAGGCAGCAGGATACTTCGTACGGAGACGGCAGGCATTGTGGTGCTGACCAGTATAATGTACGAGTACGATCAGATGAGGTAGGAGGAAGCGCTTTGAAAAGAGCTGCATTTTACACACTTGGCTGCAAGGTCAATCAGTATGAGACAGAGGCAATGATAGAAAGCTTTGAGGACTTAGGATATAAGATAGTGGATTATTCCGAATTTGCGGATGTGTATGTTATCAATACCTGCACAGTAACCAATATGGGAGACAGGAAATCCCGCCAGATTATCAGAAGGGCCTTGGACGTTAATCCTGATGCCTTTGTTACCGTTGCAGGCTGCTACTCACAGATGGCGCCCAAGGAAGTATCCGAGATCCCCGGAGTTAGCCTGGTGGTAGGCACAGGTGAGAAGGGCAGGATAGCGGAATTGATTGAATACGCAAAAGAAAATGAAGAAAAACTGAATCTGGTCAGTGACATTATGGAAGTAAAAGAATTTGAAGAAACGCGAATCAAGAACTACAAGGACAGGACAAGGGCATTTCTCAAAATACAGGAGGGCTGCAATCAGTACTGTACATATTGTATAATACCATATGCCAGAGGGCGCATCAGAAGCAGGAGGCCGGACAGCATAATAGAAGAGGTGAAGGAGCTAGCAGGTAATGGATTCAAGGAGATAGTGCTTACAGGAATACATGTGGCTTCTTACGGAAAGGACCTTGGGGACACTTCCCTGATTGAAATAATCGAAAGGGTTCACGACATACCCGTGATCGAGCGAATTCGTATGAGCTCGGTAGACCCTAACGCAATGACGGGCGAATTTATAGACAGACTCCGAAATCTGCCGAAAATTTGCAGGCATTTTCATCTTTCTTTGCAGAGCGGCTGTGATGAGACACTAAAAAGGATGAATAGAAAGTATACCACCCAGGAATATAAGGGGTTGGTGGAAAGGTTAAGGGAAGTTTTTACCGATGTAGCAATAACAACGGATCTGATTGTGGGTTTCCCGGGAGAGACCGAGGAGGAATTTCAGAAAACGGTTGATTTCATAAAGGATATATCCTTCAGCGCAATGCATGTTTTCAAATATTCGCCCAGGAAAGGGACCCCGGCCTCTAATTATAAGGGGCAGGTAAGTCCTCAGGTAAAGGACGCCAGAAGCAGACTGATAGTTTCTATTGCCAAGGGAAATGAAGAAAAATACAAGAAAAGTTTTATAGGGCGCAAAATGAAAGTTTTGTATGAACGGCAAATTGATGATAAAAGTTCTGTTTTCGAAGGTTTGACAGATAACTATATCAGAGTTGAATCTGAATCACGGAAGGATATAAAGGGAAAAATAGTTGAAACAGCCCTTTTAGAGTTAAAGGAAGACCATCTTACAGGGAAAATACTGAATGTCTATTGAAAAATGGATTATTTGCAGGAATTTGAGGAATTATTGTTGAATATGATAAATGAGATCTGTTATTATTGTTTAAGCCTGTTTAAATTCAAAACATGACTTATTAAGGAGGTGAAGCAGTGAACGACTGCATTTTTTGTAAAATAGTCAGGGGAGAAATACCATGCAGCCTGATTTATCAGGATGATAAGGTAATGGCTTTTAAGGACATAAACCCGCTTGCTCCGGTTCACATATTAATAATATCAAAACAACATATTGAATCTGTCCAGTCTTTGGATAAAAATAACTCACAGATAGTGGCACATATTTTCGAAAAAATTCCATATATTGCAAAAGAAGCGGATATAGCAAAAAGCGGTTATCGTGTAATTTCCAATATAGGCAAGGATGGCGGGCAGGTAGTTCCGCACCTCCATTTTCACATACTGGGCGGACGTGCTCTATGCACTGCCCTGGGATAACGGAGAAAGAAAAACCCGTTATTGACACTAAATAATCAATTAATGTATAATTAACTGAGTATTTTATCATGTTCAACAGAGTATTCTGTTAAATTGTGGTAGAGCTTCCGGCGATGTTTGCGGAAATGTCTGGAATTCCGCACAGATTTGCCGGGGCAGATTTGGATTATCCCACTTAGTAACACGGCATTTTGATATGCTGTAAGGATCGTTACCAGCGGAGGGAGGGAAATGTATGTCGGAAATCAGGGTTGGCGAAAATGAATCTCTTGAGAGCGCTCTTAGAAGGTTTAAAAAGAAGTGTGCAAGGGCTGGAGTTTTGGCAGAGGTTAGAAAAAGAGAGCATTATGAGAGCCCAAGTGTAAAAAGAAGGAAGAAATCTGAAGCTGCAAGGAAAAGAAAAACGAAATAAAGAAGGTTGATGTGAATGTCCCTCAAAGAGGTATTACTAAGAGACCTTAAATCTGCGATGAAGGAAAAGGACGTTATCAGGAAGAATGTAATCATAATGGTAAGAGCCGGCGTTTTGCAGATTGAAAAGGACAAAAGGATTGAACTGGATGATGAGGGTGTTATAGAGGTAATCGCCAAAGGAGTTAAACAAAGGAAGGAATCCATACCCGACTTTGAAAAGGGCAACAGACCCGACCTGGTAGAAAGCATAAAAAAAGAAATTGATATTCTGATGGGTTATTTGCCGCAACAGCTTACTGAGGATGAGCTCAACCAAATAGTTTCAGATACGGTATTCGAAATAGGCGCACAGAGCATACAGGATTTAGGCAAGGTGATGAGTGCGTTGATGCCCAAAGTAAAGGGCAGGGCTGACGGCAAATTGGTTAATTCAATTGTAAGACAGCATTTGCAAAAATAAAAAATGGAAATCCGTTATGGATTTCTAAAGAGACATTTTATAAATCATGGATAATCTAATGGGCAGACAGCAGATAAAGCTGTCTGCTTTTTTTATTGTATAGGAAAGTATAACTTTCCTATACAATAAAAACCTTTGATTTGAGTGCCCGCGCCATTATTCCCTCATTGCATTCGGAAAAGGCGCATGGGCGGCAAATCCGGCGAAGCCGCCTTTGTTCTTAGCAGCCACATTATCCGGCTGCTTTTCATTAAAACAGTCGGCTTAATGATTATAAATGATGAAGGAATACTGGAAATAATGTCGAAATAAGGTTATAGCGCCAAGGGAAGCCAGATATGTAAAACCTATGTAAATACAGAAATTGCCCGGCAGTTATCAGAAAAGTCGTCAGGGCAATGGGTATATATTCCTTGCCTCGTTGAAACGCTCGGGCAGGTTTTTTGCATATACAAAAAGACCTCATTGAAATATTGTTGTAAGGAGGCTGTAATATGTTTAATTTAAGACTGTTTAAGAACAAGGGAGATAAGGACAGAGGGAGTATTCAGGAGGCATCTGAAGGGTCGGGTGGCGTTTCAGGGAAAAGTTATTTACAGAAAAAGGTTCTTGAGGCAACAAATCATAATAAGATAGTAAGCAAGATCGGCTACAGGATAGAGGAAGCCGGCTTTGTAATCGACAGCTTGATTGATAAGACGGGGAACATTGCTAAATATCTGGAAATACAGACTGATTCCATAGAGAAGGTGGTGGGAGAAATCAGCGACTACTCCGCCCTCGCCGAGGAGGTATTTGCCAGCATTGAAAATGCAAAGAGTATTTCTGTGCAGACTATGGAGGTAGCTAAAAAGGGTAATGATGCAGTTGACGATTCCATAAAGGCAATGAACGAAATTGAAGTCTCGGTGCTGGAATCAAAAGAGGTTGTAAATGTGCTGAGTACGAAGGCTGCACATATCAATGAGCTTCTTAATGTAATCAGAGACATAGCAGACAGTACCAACCTTCTTTCCTTGAATGCCTCAATAGAAGCGGCAAGGGCAGGTGAGGCCGGAAGGGGATTTGCTGTGGTAGCCCAGGAGGTCAAGAAGCTGGCGGAGAGAAGTGTTGACTCAATAAAATACATTAACGATATAATCAAGGAAATAAACGATAGTGTGCTTATTGCCACAGCTTCCATGGATAAGACAATAAGCAAAGTAAAGGAAGGCACAGATATATCCAACAACACAATGGAAGTGTTCAATACAATCATTAAGGCAGTTGACAACAACAACCGGGTTTCTGATGAAATAAACTCGGCAGTTACCAAACAGACTGCCAACCTTGAGGAGATGGTCAGTTCAACCTATGAGATGAGAGGTACCTTTGACAAGCTGATAATGGCTGTAGAGCAAGCTTCACTCTACACACGGTTTACCAAGACTGCACTGGAAGCCCTGGAGTCAGCCTCAACCCAACTGAAGGCTTCTGCTGACAGGCAGCATGCAGACAGAATATTGGCTGTGGAATATACTTCAGTGTTGACGACCTGCCTGCCCAGCATTCCCCAGACCTTTGACCCGCATATGTCCTTTGAATACATAGGAGCCCATATAATGCACAATACCAACAGCGGGCTGCTTAATATAAACTCTGCAAGCCAGGTGGTGGCAGGCATAGCGAAGAATTGGAATCTGGGAGAGGACGGACTTACATGGGTTTTCCATCTGAGAAAGGGCGCCAAGTTTCAGAATGGCCGCGAGATTACGGCCGAGGATGTCAAGTATTCCTTCGAAAGGGTGCTCAGACCGGAGATGAACTCTCCAAATAGCTGGGTGCTTATGAGTGTGGACGGGGCAGAGGAATACAATTCGGGAAGTGCAAAAGAAGTCAGGGGGATAAAAGTTCTTGACAGGTACAGGATAGCTCTGAGACTGACTGCTCCCCATTCCGGCTTTCTTCTTAACCTTGGACAGTTCAGTGCATCCATTTTACCAATGGAGGAAATTGAACAGGGCAGGATAATAGGCTGCGGCCCTTACAGGACAACCGATATCCAGGATGACAGGTTTATTCTTGAGGCCTTTAAAGATTATTATAACGGGGAACCATATATAAAGAAGATAATTGTTGAGGTAAACGATAAGGATGTATCAGAGGGACTTATTGATGGAAGATATGATTTCGTAATAACTGACAATAACAGCATAATTGACGGGGTCAGGGATAACGAAGCTATAAAGGTACAGACAAAGGGAATAATAGGCACATATTATGCCGGCTTCAACCTTTTGTGCGACTCTCCCTATGTCAGGAACAAGGAAGTGCGGAAGGCCTTAAATATGGCGGTGAATAAGAAACGGATAGTTCAGGAGGTAATGGGCGGTCTTGCGATTGAAGCCAAGGGGCCTTTCCCTCCAAGTATTGTTGACATCGGAAAAGTCAAGGGCTATGAATATAACCCTGGGGCAGCAAGGGAGATCCTTCAGAAGAACGGCCTTGGAAGAGGCGGCCATAAGCTTAGGATACTTGCCAGGGATGAAGAAGATACCTCTGCATACAATCCTATGATGAATATTATTATAAGCGATTTCAACGAAATAGGTATAGAGTGCGAAGTGATAAGGGTCAATGCAGCTCAATACCTTAATATGGATAATATAAGAAGATGCGACATGTATTTGAGCAGATGGATCGGAGACACAGGTGATGCCGATAATTTCCTTCAGCCTCTTTTCAACATGGAGAGCAAGACGAATTTTTCCGGCTACACCAATAAAAACGTTACTGATGATATGAATAAAGCAAAGGAGATTACTGATCCCGAAAAGAGAGCTGAGGTTTACAAAAGCATCCAGGAAAGCATAATAGATGATGCCCCATGGATATTCATATTTCATCCGCAGTCGGGGGTAGCTTATAGGAGTAACCTCGGAGGCATAAGGCTCAGTTCTCTGGGTCTGATGAAATATGAAGATATAATTGAAGAAAATATAACAAGCAGAGATGGCCAAGCTTATAATCCACCACTTATTATATAGCTTCCGGCATATTAGAATTATGATATAAAAATGAAGGCTCTGATGAGCCTCATTTTTATATGGATACTGGTGAAAATAAGCTATATATAGTATAATAATCAGAAGATTTAAAAGACAGAGACGAAATGGAGGTTAGAGTTTCATGGGTGAAAACACAAACAGCGGGATTTCCAACTTTATACATGATTTTATCGATAAAGACCTGGAGGAAAAAGTATACGACAAGGTACATACCCGTTTTCCTCCGGAACCTAACGGTTATCTTCATATAGGGCATTGCAAGGCCATGTATATAGATTTTAGCATTGCAGAAAAATATGGAGGATTATGCAATCTTAGGTTTGATGATACCAATCCGATTAAGGAGGATACGGAATATGTCGAATCCATTATGGAAGACATCAAATGGCTTGGATTTGACTGGGAAGACAGACTGTTCTATGCATCGGATTATTTTGATCATATGTATGAGTTTGCGGAAATTCTCATAAAAAAAGGTAAGGCATATGTGTGTGATTTAAATCAGCAAGAAATAAAGGATTATAGAGGCACTCCGACTGAGCCGGGGGAAAACAGCCCTTATAGAGAGCGCACAGTTGCCGAGAACCTGGACTTGTTCAGGAGGATGCGGTCAGGTGAATTTCCCGAAGGATCAAGGACCCTTCGTGCCAAGATAGATATGGCGGCACCCAATCTTAACATGAGAGATCCCGTATTATACCGGATACTGAAGTCAGATCACCATAGAACGGGGGACAAGTGGTGCATTTATCCGATGTACGATTTCCAGCATCCGCTTTCCGATGCTCTGGAGGGAATTACTCATTCTCTTTGTTCATTGGAATACGAGGATCACAGGCCGTTGTACAATTGGGTTGTAGAGGAATGTGAAACCCTGCATAAGCCGAGGCAGATTGAATTCGCAAGACTGAATCTTACCTATACCGTTATGAGCAAGCGATATCTGAGGGAACTTGTGGAATCAGGCATTGTCAGCGGGTGGGATGATCCAAGGATGCCTACGTTATGTGGTTTGAGAAGGAGAGGTTATACAGCAGCCGCAATAAAGGACTTCTGTGACAGGATTGGTGTGGCCAAGACAAACAGTACCGTTGATTACGCACTTTTGGAGCATTGCATAAGAGAGGACCTGAATAAAAGGGCGGATCGCGTAATGGCAGTATTGCGTCCATTGAAGGTTATCATAGATAACTATCCCGAGAACCAGGTTGAGGATTTTGATGTAGAGATTAACCCGGAAGACCCCGGCAGGGGAATGCGCAAAGTATCCTTTTCACGGGAAATCTACATTGAGCAGGAGGATTTCATGGAGAACCCGCCAAAGAAATATTTCAGGCTATATCCCGGGGGAGAAGTCAGACTGAAAAGTGCTTATTTTATTAAGTGTGGAAGTGTTGTTAAAGATCCCCAAACAGGGGAAATTACTGAAATTCACTGTACCTATGATCCGGCTTCAAAGGGAGGAAACTCCCCTGATGGAAGAAAGGTAAAGGGAACTGTTCATTGGATATCCGCCGCCTGTGCTCTGGATGCGGAGGTTCGTTTGTATGATCAGCTTTTTGCGGTACCTAACCCGGGGGAAGAGGGAAGGGAATACAAAGATGATTTGAACCCTGATTCTTTGGAGGTGCTGACAGGCTGCAAGATTGAACCGGAATTGGCGGAAACCTCTGTAGGGACTGTCTACCAGTTCCTGCGAATGGGTTATTTCTGCCCGGATAATAAAGATTTTGGAAAAGGAAAACCAGTATTCAACCGAATAGTAGGTTTGAAGGACACATGGTCCAAAATTGCGAACAGATAATGCTAAAAGAGACTGCTGCGGCAGTCCCTTTTTATAATCGTATTGTTAATCTTGCATAAAACTGCTATGATTAAATTATACTTAAACTGTGATAATGCCTTCAAGATAAGACATTATCGTTAAGATTTACTTGTTGGGGGGTGTAACGGGTGTTTGGAAATTGGGGCCTGCTCACTGCATTTTTATATGTGATGGGTCTGGTACTGCTCCTAGTGGAGGCCACAATACCAGGATTCGGCGTTGCAGGGGTGAGTGGTATCATACTGGTGTTTATCAGCATAGTAATGATTTCCTCAAGCTTTTATCAGGCAGTTTTTTTACTTATAGGAACTATATTGGGGACAGTATTGGCAGTTTACGTTTTATATAAGCTTGGGTATGGGAAGCGCTTTCTCAAATCCATGGTATTAAGCACCGAACAGAAAAACGAAGAAGGGTATGTAAGCAGTAAAGATTATGAGAAATACCTTGGTATGCATGGTACTGTAATTACCCCGTTAAGATCTTCAGGTACTGTACTTATTGATGGAAAAAAGGTAGACGCAATCTCGGAGGCAGAATTCATCGATAAAGATACGGAGGTTGAAGTAATAAAAATTAAAGGTAACATAATAGTAGTAAGGAGAATAAAATAATTAATCGGAGGTAAACAAATGGATATTTTGATTTATGTAATTACCCTGTTTATCATAATACTGGGCCTGACGATATTTTTGAGCTTTGTTCCCCTTGGGCTGTGGATTTCTTCACTGGCAGCGGGAGTTAACATAGGAATATTCAACCTGGTAGGTATGAGACTTAGAAGAGTAATTCCAAGCAGGATTGTGAATCCTCTCATAAAGGCCAGGAAGGCCGGTCTCGAAGTTGGGGTGAATCAGCTTGAAGCTCATTTGCTTGCAGGAGGTAATGTAGACAGGGTTGTAAATGCGCTTATTGCTGCACAGAGGGCGGAAATCGAACTTACCTTTGAAAGAGCTGCAGCTATTGACCTTGCAGGCAGGGATGTCCTGGAAGCAGTACAGATGAGCGTCAATCCCAAGGTGATTGAGACTCCCATTGTAGCGGCAGTAGCCAAGGATGGTATTGAAGTAAAGGCAAAGGCAAGGGTAACGGTGAGGGCTAATATTGAAAGGCTTGTCGGCGGAGCAGGCGAGGAGACAATAATAGCCAGGGTAGGCGAAGGTATAGTTACTACCGTGGGCAGTTCCGAAAGCCATAAGGCCGTCTTGGAAAACCCGGATTTGATATCGAGAACGGTTCTGGCAAAGGGCCTGGATTCAGGAACAGCCTTTGAGATATTATCCATAGATATAGCTGATGTAGATGTAGGAAGGAATATTGGCGCCCAGCTGCAGACGGACCAGGCGGAAGCAGACAAGAGGATAGCACAGGCTAAGGCAGAGGAAAGACGTGCCATGGCTGTAGCAAAAGAGCAGGAAATGAAAGCAGGAGTGCAGGAAATGAGAGCTAAAGTTGTGGAAGCCGAAGCTGAAGTGCCCAAAGCACTTGCTGATGCCCTTAGGAATGGTAAAATGGGTGTAATGGATTATTATCAGCTTCAGAACATCCAGGCAGATACCCTGATGAGGGATGCGATATCAAAGGTCAATAAGGGCGACTCAATGGAAAAGGACAGGAAGTAGTATATGACAGCATCTCCATTAAAGGAGGGATGTAATTGGATGGTTTATTTGTAATAATCGCTATTATCATAGGCATTGCAAATCTTGTGCAAAAGCAAAACCAGGCCCAGGGTCGTGGCAATGTGAAGGGCAGGCAGGATCAATACAGACAGAAACCGGAGAAACCGGTTCAAATGCAAAAGCGTGTTTTGCGGCCGCTTCAAAAAATCCTTACGGATCTTGGAGAAGCCCGGAGCGAAATGCTGAAAAGCATAGAAAGCAGCGAGGGCGTAGAGGCTGAAGACAGAAGCAGGACAGGAAGCCTGGACTATACGGAGCAGGGCAGGGGTTATGGGGATTCGACCTGTCTCCCCATGAAGCCGGAGCTGAAGGTGAGTGAAGAGAGCAAGGTTGTTGTTGAGCCGGTAACAGCCGGAGAGGGCTATATATTTGATTTAAATGAGGGAAACCTTATTAACAGTATAGTTATGGCGGAAATTCTTGGACCGCCGAGAGCAATGAAAAGAAGAATAAGATAAGACATGGGAGAGGGAGTGTCGCAAAACTACTGAATAAGTAGCTGGCGATACTCCTTTGCATATAAGGAGAAAAATGTGACTGTGTCGCATTTTTCTCCTATTGTGTAACAGCCCATTATTCCTTTTTGTTCTTCAATATATCCCTTCTGCATACATTTATATAGAGGTGTGTGCTATGGGTAAGAGGGGCTATTGGCTAAAAGAGAAGTTGTGCAGCACTTTTGAACTTCCAAAGGATATAGTTCTTGATGTTTCAAAGGTAGTCATAATCGGTGCCGGACAAATTACTGTAGAAAATCATAAAGGCTTGATAGAATACAGCGAAGAACTGATACGCATCAATACCGGCAGCGGAATAATGAAATTATGCGGAAGAAACCTGACAATAAAAAATATTATTCAGGAAGAAATTGCAATAACAGGTGTAATCACGAATATCGAATTTTGATTATGTAAGTGGCGTTAAATGACATGGGGGCAGGAAAGGATGTTTACTATTCGAATATGGAATTATTTAAGGGGATATGCTATTATTATTGTTAAAGGATTGAAGATTGAAAGATTTATCAATCTTGCCGTGGTTAATAATATATATATATGGGATATTAAGAAGCTTGACTATGTTACGGTAAAGGCAAAAATCAACCTGGGAAATTTCAGGAGGCTTAGGGACATTGTACGAAAAACAGACAGTTCAGTCAGCGTATTGAGCAAGCACGGGCTCCCTTTTATCATAAGAAATGTTAAAAGGAGAAAGTTATTCTATACTATTTTGCTGTCACTGTTTATTTTTATATATATAATGTCCTCTTTTGTATGGATGATTGAAATAAAAGGGGTAAAAAGTGTCGATACTGAAAAGATAGTGAAGTGCCTTAACGCCGAAGGCCTAAAGGAAGGGAGTTTTAAAGGAAAGCTGGACAGAAGGCATATAGAGAATCAGGTTCTTATTAACATGCCGGAGCTTTCATGGATAGGTATACAGATAAAAGGCACAAAGGCAATAGTAGAGGTTGTAGAGAAAAAGGAAAAGCCTCCGCTAATTAGCCGTGATGATGCTTGTGATATTGTTGCCGCTAAAGATGGTGTAATAACAAAGCTGTTGGTGCTTTCCGGGGACCCGCTGGTTAAGGATGGAACTACCGTAAGAAAAGGTCAGAGGCTGGTTACAGGCACGATACTCAGGGAAAATCTGGAACCCAGACAGGTACACTCCCTTGCGCAAGTAATTGCAAGGACGTGGTATGAGGATGCGGAGGAGATACCCTTTCAGCAGATAGAATATAAACCCACCGGAAATGTATCCAGACAATATAGGCTGAAGCTGCTGAACAAAGAATTTTCCGGGAAGAGGCGTGTCAGCTTCAAGGATTTTAATGAGAATATCAAGGAGAGAGACCTTATCAGTTTTGGTGATTATGTATTTCCTGTAAAACTGATAGAACATAGATTTGAAGAACTGGTGCCTGAATTAAAGACCCTTATGATAAATGAAGCCAAAGAAAGATGCCTGGAAAGACTTGATGCAAGGATAAAACTTATGTTGCCGGAAGGTGCGGTAATTTTAAATAGAAATACAAACTACTATCTGAATAAAAAGTCCGTTAAGGCAACGATAAGTGTTGAAGTCCTGGAGGATATAGGGGTGAAACAAAAAATACAATAGGTCCCTTCCAGGCAATGGCTTGCCTGTCAGCAATGAAGCTATGCTTCATTGATTGGACTAAACTAAGGAAACTTTTGCGAAATATGAACGAACAATAAAAGGATATTTCTCAAAACGTATAGGAGGAAATCAATTGGCAGAGAACGTCATGGAATTTGGAATACAAATTAACGATATGGAAAATATAATGAACCTTTTTGGGAACTTTGATCAGAACCTTAAAGTCATAGAGGATGAGTTCGGTGTCGACATAATTATCAGGGAAGGCGAAATAAAAATTATCGGCTTGGAGCCGGCCGTGGATATGGCAAAAAAAACCCTCGACATTCTGATGAAAATGCAGGAAAGCGGCGAAATCATTACGGGCCATTCGGTGAGTTATACCATAGAGCTGGTAAAAGAAGGAGAAGAAAGCAAAAGTAGCGGCCTTAGAGATGTAATTATTACCAATGCAAGAGGAAAAAACATCAAAAGCAAGACAATAGGACAGAAGAAATATATTGATGCAATACGGAATAATGAAGTGGTGTTTGGGATAGGCCCCGCTGGTACCGGGAAGACTTACCTTGCTATGGCTATGGCGGTAAAGGCCTTTAAAAACCGTGAAGTCAGCAGGATAATTCTGACAAGACCTGCAGTAGAAGCAGGGGAAAAGCTCGGTTTTTTGCCCGGGGATCTGCAGAACAAGGTAGACCCATATTTAAGGCCCTTATATGATGCGTTGTATGACATAATGGGTGCTGAAGCATATCAAAAGCAAATAGAGAGAGGGGCAATAGAAATTGCACCCCTTGCATATATGAGAGGCAGAACCCTTGACGATTCATATATCATACTTGACGAAGCACAAAACACATCTACCGAACAGATGAAAATGTTTTTGACCAGGCTGGGAATCGGATCAAAGGCAATAATAACAGGGGATATTACGCAGATTGACTTACCCAGGGGAAAATACTCAGGGCTGAAAGAAGTAATGGAAATTTTGAGAAACGTCAATGGTATCGGATTTGTATACTTTAGTGAAAAGGATGTTGTAAGGCATAAATTGGTGAAGGATATAATAAAGGCGTATGAAACCCATGAGGGGAATAAAAAGTTTAGTTTGGAAGATGATGAAGGAACAGGGGAATACAAATGATAGAGCTTTCTGTTTCAAATCTGAAAAGGATAGCAAAAAATAGCACTACAATCAGAATATTATTGATTGTGTGTCTTTTTATTGCGCTTTTTACACTGTTTGTCCTGAATGTGACTCCGCAGAAATATCGTCTTAAGGTGGGAGATATATCAGACGAAGATATCTATGCACCTTCAGATTTCGTGGACAAGTCTGCAACCGAGCAAATAAGAAAACAAGCGGAGGACAGTGTTCAGCCTATTTATAATCTGGATTTGACAGTACAGATTGACATAGAAAAGAAAATAGACAGCTTTTTCCTGCTGATAGAATCCGTCAAAAATAGCGAAGGGTTGGACAAAAAACAGAAACTTGCCGCAATTGCACAGGATTCTGATATCAGCCTTGGCAACAGTTTGTACAATACGCTTCTTGATGCTAATGAATCAGATTTGGCAACACTCAAGGATGACATCAAATATATCAACAATCAGATGTTAAGCGGGAGAATTACAGAAAAGCAGTTAAATGAAAAAAGAAGCGATATCAGGGAATTCTTTATGAATCTGCCTAAAAAGAATAAACTTAATGAAATTGGCGCAGATATCGCCGTGATGATCCTAAGACCCAATATGTACTATGATGAGCAGACTACATTGATGATAAAGCAGCAGGAAAGGGAGAAGATAGAAGATGTGGTCATCCGAAAAGGCACAGTAATAGTAAATAGGGGGAGGGAAGTGACATTTCAGCAAATTCAGCTTCTGGATGCTTACGGGCTTCTGTATGAAAACGACAGCCGATTTGATATTAAATTATACACAGGCTATGGAATTATTATAAGCGTTTGTCTTTTTATTACGGGCTTATATTTCAGGGGCCTGGACAAAAAGCTGTGGGACAGCAATTCTACTATATTTCTTATTAGCCTGATAACTATAACGACATTGGCTATTACGGTTGTGCTTAAGAATGTTTCGGATTATCTCATAATAATGCCTGCAGGAGCGATGCTCATTTCTTTGCTGGTAAGTCCGAAGATAGCTATAATGGCCAATATTGTAATGTCCATACTTGCCGGCTTTCTCGGAGGTTACGATTTGTCGATAATTACAATAATGCTGCTGACAGGAATACTTGGAGCAGGAATGGTATCAAAAACACACCACAGAAGTACTTTCATTCTGGCGGGTTTGGCTGTAAGCCTGGTCAGCCTTTTGATAATATTCAGCGTAGGTATTCTGGGACGAGAGGATATATATAAAATGCTTAACAATGGGATGTTTGGTGCCATCGGGGGTATTTTGTCGGCAGTTTTTACCATAGGAACGCTTCCAATTTTTGAAACTGTCTTTGATATAATAACGCCTGTGAAGCTATTGGAGTTGTCAAATCCCAATCAGCCGGTATTAAGGAGACTGCTTATTGAGGCGCCGGGCACTTATTACCACTCCATACTGGTAGGAAATCTGGCGGAGGCAGCGGCGGAAGATATAGGGGCCAACCCCCTGCTGTGCAGGGTAGGGGCATATTACCATGATATAGGAAAGCTTAAGAGACCGTACTTTTTCAAGGAAAATCAAATTACCAAAGATAATCCCCATGACAAGATAACACCTAACCTGAGCGCCTTGGTAATAACCTCCCATGTAAGGGACGGAGTAGAAATTGCCAGGAAGAATAAGCTTCCATCAACTGTGATAAGGATTATTGAAGAGCATCATGGCAATACCCTGATAGCATATTTCTACCACAAGGCATTGAATGCGGAAGGAGCTGAAGCGATAGAGGAAGGCAAGTTCAGATATCCCTTCAGAAGACCTCAGACAGGGGAAGCTGCGATAGTCATGCTGGCGGATTCTGTTGAAGCCTATATCAGGTCATTGAGCGAGCCTACTCAGGAACAGGTAGAGCAGGGCGTGAGAAAGATAATCAAGGAAAAGCTGAATGACGGGCAGCTTGATGGCAGCGATCTTACACTAAGAGACCTGGAGATTATCGGACAGGCTTTTGTTAAAGTGCTGGGGGGAATATTCCATGAAAGGATAGAATACCCGGAGAGCGTGAAGGATATACAATAGACGCGAGATTCGAGATACGAGATGCGAGGATTAGAGCTGGGCTTAGGAGGGAAGAAGCGCGGGGCACGAGGTTTCGAGGTTTCGAGGGTGCGGGATATAGGATGAGAATGGAGGAGATTGGATGTCGGTATTGATAGACAACAGGCAGGAGAATATTATTGTTGATGAAGCTTTGGAAGCCTTGGTTGAACAAGTGATAAAGAAAGTTCTGGACTATGAGGGGTGTGAGGAAGAATATGAAGTCAGTATTTCCTTTGTAGACGATGAAGAAATGAGAAGCCTGAACATGAAATATAGGGGAATAGATAAGGAAACAGACGTGCTTTCATTTCCAATGGCTGAGTTTTTTGAGCCCGGGATCGAGGAAGGGGATGAAGATTCAGAATATGTCGAAGAAGAGGTAGTATTAGGAGATATAGTTATTTCAATGAAAAGGGTACTGGAACAGTCAAAAGAATACGGCCACAGCTTCAATAGGGAACTTGCATTCCTGTTGGTACACGGAATGCTGCACCTTCTGGGTTATAATCATGAAAACGAAGCTGCGGAGGGAGAAATGTTTGATATACAGGAAGAAATACTGAAGGAAATGAATCTTACAAGATAGTTAAATCCAGAATTTATTCAGAAAGAGGGTTTCAAATGAACAGCAAGAGACGGCTATCAATACTGATAGTTTTATGTCTTATTTCATTGATGTTTTCCGGATGCGGCAAAAAGGCGGAAAACGTATCAAATGTAGAACCGGAGGACGTTCCCGAGCAGGTTGTTGAACCGGAACCAACTCCTCCGGAGCCTCCAAAAGGCCTTCCATGCCCATTGACAGGAATGCAAATTTTGGATGAGGGGGACTTAAAGCAGAGACCGATAGCTGTGATGATTGATAATGAGTATAATGCAAGGCCCCAATCAGGACTATTGGATGCAGAGATAGTATATGAAATTCCGGTTGAAGGCAATATTACAAGATATATGGCGATTTACCATCATAACCAAACCGATAAAATCGGTCCGGTAAGAAGCGCGAGACCTTATTTCATAGACAAGGCATTGGAGTTTAATGCTGTATATGTGCACTGCGGAGGCAGTCCCCAGGCACTTCAGGATCTGGTTTCATTGAAAGTGAATACTCTTAACGATCTAAAGGGTTCTCCCTGCTTCTGGAGGTCAAATGACAGAAAGATGCCGCATAACTTGTATACAAGCACCAGGCTTATGAGGGAAGTAATTGAAAGCAATAAATTCAATAACAAGACAGCACCTCAATACTTTAAGTTCAGCGAAGAGTTTCTTGACCTGGACGGCAAGAATACCCGGGCAATAAGCTTCAGTTACGGCAAGAACTACACAGTCGGGTATGAATACGATGCGGAAAGCAAATTATATTATAGAACAATAAACGGAATAAGACTCAAAGATAAAGAATCGGGCAAGGAAATTACTACAACCAATATTATCGTTGAAAAAACAACCGCTAAGGTTCTTGATGATGTAGGGCGTTTGAAGGTCAATAACACCGGCAAGAACAGGGGTTATTACCTTACGGGCGGAAGGCTTATTGAAATTGAATGGAGCAAAAGCGACAGAAGCGCCAAAACGATGTATAAGGATCTGAAAGGCGACGAAATCACCGTAAATATAGGAAATACATGGATACAGGTGGTTCCGGATTATGTCAGGGTTGAGATAAAGGAGTGAAACCAATGGATTATGGCGCACTAATTGAAAAAGCACAAGAAGCTATGAAAAATGCTTATGTGAAGTATTCAAACTTCAGAGTAGGAGCGGCATTGCTTGCCAAAAGCGGCAAGGTGTATACAGGCTGTAATATTGAGAATTCATCCTACGGAGCAACTATTTGTGCGGAGAGGGTTGCTTTTGTAAAGGCAATATCCGAGGGGGAGAAGGAATTTGAAGCTATTGCAGTTGCAAGTGATCTGAAGGATTTTACGTACCCTTGCGGGATTTGCAGGCAGTTTATGTCGGAATGGGGCTTGGATATCAAGCTTATAACCAAAAGCGGAGAAAAGATAAGAATTCATACTATAGGAGAATTATTGCCGGAGGCTTTTGTTGATTTTTAAGCAGAAAGCTGAAATGCATGAAAAAATTGGAGAAATTTTATGGATAATAAATTCAAATCAGGCTTTGTAACAATAGCAGGAAGGCCAAATACAGGCAAGTCTACCCTTATAAACAGACTTCTGGGTGAGAGGGTTTCAATAATATCCAGTAAGCCACAGACTACAAGAAACTCAATCCGCTGCATTCATACCACGGACGGATATCAGATAGTATTCATTGACACTCCCGGTATCCATAAGCCAAGGCACACGCTGGGTGAGTATATGGTAAAGTCAGCAATGGAGTCATTAAAAGGTGTGGATACTATTGTGGTTATGTTTGACTGCTCCGCTGATATAGGCCAGGGGGATATGTATATAGCCGAGGCGGCGCACAAGGCCGGTCCTCAGGTTATACTGGCACTGAACAAAATTGACAGCATATCAAAATCCAGGTTGGAACGGATTGCTGCTTCTCTAACAGTATATGAAGACTGGTTTGCTTCCATTATACCCATCTCTGCAAGCACAGGAGAAAATCTCGATATTCTCGAGAAGGAGATAGTAAAATACCTGCCGGAAGGGCCCAGGTATTATACAGAGGACATTTATACAGATATGCCAGAGAAATTCATTGTTTCAGAAATTATCAGAGAAAAGATTCTGGAGCTTACATCTGAAGAAGTGCCCCACGGAACTGCGGTCGAGATTACCTCCATGAAAGAAAGGGATGACAAGGAGCTCATGGATGTAGAGGCTACAATATACTGCGAAAAGAATTCGCATAAGGGAATAATAATCGGCAGGCAAGGCAGCAAGCTTAAAGAGATAGGCACCAGGGCAAGAACCGATATAGAAAATCTACTGAACTGCAAGGTTAATCTTCAGCTTTGGGTAAAGGTAAGAAGCGACTGGCGTGATAATAAAAATGCATTAAGAAGCTTCGGTTATTAATAGGAGTGAGGAAATGTCAATATCAAAGACTGAAGGTATAGTCCTGAAATATACGGATTTGGGCGAAGCAGACAAAATACTTACAATACTTACAAGAGACAACGGAAAAATCAAAGCAATTGCCAAAGGCTGCAGGAAACCCAGAAGCAGCCTTCTTTCATCATCTGAAGTGTTTGTTTTCAGCGAGTATGTGTTATACAAGGGCAAAAATTTTTATCATATAACCCAGGCAGTAATCAGGGAAACCTTCTATAATATCAGAAAAGACTTGTTGAGGCTTTCATATGCCACTTATTTTGCAGAGCTTGCAGAAGCTGTTTCCGATGAGGGCATACCGAGTGAAAGGCTATTTTTGCTTCTTGCCAAGGCATTGTACTATCTTTCTACAGAAAAGATACCTATGGGACTTCTTAGCCTGGGCTATCAGCTTAAGCTGATGGATATCAGCGGATACAGACCCAATTTGCAGAGATGCGGCGTATGCAGAAAATCCTGCAGGGAATACCCGAAATTCAGTGTCGAACTGGGCGGGGTAGTTTGCGAGGAATGCAATACGGATGAAAGTCTCAGGAATAACGGAGATATTTTCAAAATAAGTCAGGGGACTATTGAAGCTCTTAATTTTCTGTTGAACATAGAAATTTCTAGACTAAATACTAAGAAAATTGATAATACTATTTTTAATGAAATAGAAAGAATAATCAGGGCTTTCATTCAAAGCCACCTAGACAAAAGGTTCAAGTCACTTGATTTTTTGGATGCCATAAAGGATTCGGGTTTCTAAAAATTTGCTTAATGAATTCTGAAAGGAGTAGATTTCATGGATATTAGCCTTGAAAAGGTTGATATTATTAGGGATAGAACGAACGTGACCTATAAGGAAGCCAAGGAAGCCCTTGAAGCTGCAGATGGGAATGTGGTTGATGCCTTAATAAATATCGAGGAAGCAGGGGAAAAGAAATGGACAGATACTGTTACAATCAGAGGCAGTGAAGCGGTCGATAAGCTCAAAGGGATAGTCAGAACAGGCAACGTTAATAGAATAAGGGTGAAAAAGGATGATTATGTAATACTTGATATTCCTGTAACAGCCGGAGCAATAAGCGCTGTATTAATACCCCAGCTTACGGCGATAGGAACAGCGGCAGCATTATTGTCAAAATGTACAATAGAAGTTGAAAGACCCGACAAGCAGACAATAGATGTAACGGAAGCAATATCTGACACCGCAAGTGATCTGACAAACAAAATAAAGAATGCCGCCGATGATTTTAAAAACAAGAAATCCGGCGTAACCGGCCGGAATACTACTTTGGGAGATGCAATAAACACTTTTGGGGCTATTGATGACGACAATAAAGATTATAAATGCTGAAGTGTCACTTGACAAGATATTCATGATTTGCTAAATTAGTGTTAGCATACCGCAGATAGTCGGTGCTTATGCGTTGAAAAAGAGGAGTAGTCAGGGTTTGTGTTTTCAGAGAACCGGAGGAAGGTGTGAGTCCGGTAATACAGTCTGATGAAGGGCACTTTGGAGCAGAAATTAAAAGAGAGGGCCTGGATGATTTCTTTTAGGCCAAAAAGGGTGGAACCGCGGAAGAAAACCTTTCGTCCCTTAACTTTCAGGGATGGAAGGTTATTATTTTATCATTGAATATGGGTTTTTGGAGGGATATGAATGACATTTCAAGAGATCATACTGGCGTTGCAGAAATATTGGGCTGAACAGCATTGCATTATAGCACAGCCTTATGATGTAGAAAAGGGTGCAGGCACAATGAGTCCTTATACTTTTCTGAAAGCATTGGGACCGGAACCCTGGAGGGTAGCATATGTAGAGCCCTCAAGAAGGCCTGCAGATGCAAGGTATGGGGAGAACCCCAACAGGTTGTATCAACATCACCAATACCAGGTAATACTTAAACCGTCCCCGGATAATGTGCAGGATCTATACCTGGGGAGTCTGAAGGCATTGGGAATCGACCCAGTCAAACATGACATAAGGTTTGTAGAGGACAACTGGGAAGCTCCTACTCTTGGAGCCTGGGGGCTTGGCTGGGAGGTATGGCTGGACGGTATGGAAATAACTCAGTATACATACTTCCAGCAGGTGGGCAGCATAGACTGCCAGCTGGAGTCCGCGGAGCTTACCTACGGCCTGGAGCGAATTGCAATGTATATCCAGAATATCAACAATGTATTTGATATCGAATGGGTTTCCGGCATAAATTACGGAGATATTTTTAAAGTTGCGGAATTTGAGCACTCAAAGTACAGCTTTGAGGAAGCAGATACCGGGTTGCTTTTCAGGCTTTTTGACGAATATGAGAAAGAGGCAAGGAGACTTCTGGGCAAGGATATTATTCTTCCGGCTTATGACTATGTTCTTAAGTGTTCCCATGCCTTTAACATACTTGATGCAAGAAAAGCAATCAGCGTTACAGAAAGGACCGGTTTCATAGGACGGGTAAGAAATCTTGCAAGGTTTGTTGCCCAGGGATACCTTAAGCAAAGGGAAGAATTAGGATATCCGCTGCTTAAAAAGGCTGTATTCGGAGGTGCAAAAAATGAATAAGGATTTGGTATTTGAGATAGGTACGGAAGAAATCCCCGCCAGATATATGCCGGCTACATTGGAAAAGGTTAAGGATATTGCAGTTTCAATGCTTACCGAAAACAGAATAGATTTTGGGGAGATAAAAACTTACGGAACGCCAAGAAGAATAGTGCTTCTCGTAAAAGGCATCGCAGAGAAGCAGAGAGACCTGGAGGAGCTTATTAAGGGACCCTCTATGAAAGCAGCATATGACGAAAGCGGAAATCCGAGCAAAGCACTCCTGGGTTTCCTGAAAGGCCAGAAAGTCGAGCTTCACGAGGTGTTTTTGCAGGAGCTTTCGGGGGTTGAATACATATACTGCAGGAAGCAGAAGAAAGGGCAGCCCGCCAAAGAAGTGCTGAAAGAAATACTTCCCGGAATATTGACTTCAATTTCCTTTCCAAAATCAATGAAATGGGGTAATAAATCCTTCAGGTTTGCCAGACCTGTCAGATGGCTGTTGCCGATACTCGGAGACGAACTTATTGAGTTTGAAAAGGACGGAATTACATGCAGCAAATACACAAAGGGCCATAGGGTGCTATCCCAGGGCATCATTGAGATAAATGACACTTCAGAATACTTTGAAAAGCTTAGGAAGGGCTATGTCATAGTGGACCAGGAGGAAAGGCGTTCACTGATACGCAAGCAATGCGTTGAACTGGCCAGGGACAACGGAGGGGAAGTGCTGATGGATGAGGAATTGTTGGAGGAGATAGTATATCTTGTAGAATATCCGACTGCACTTTTGGGTGTTTTTGAAACTGAATATCTGAAGCTTCCAAAGGAAGTGGTAATTACTCCTATGAAGGAGCACCAGAGGTACTTTCCGGTAGTTGATAAAAATAATAAGCTCATGAACTATTTCATTACGGTAAGAAACGGAGATAACCGATTTATAGAAACAGTGCGGGAGGGGAATGAAAGAGTTTTAAGAGCGAGATTGGCTGATGCCGATTTTTTCTACCGGGAAGATAGAAAGAATTCATTGGAAAGCTGTGTGGAAAAGCTAAAGAATGTAGTGTTTCAGGAAACCCTGGGCACAATTTATGATAAGACGCAAAGAATAATTGCCATATCCGAATACCTTGCAGAAGCGGCTGGATTAAGCCATGAATCCAGGAAATACCTGCAGAGAGCAGCGTATTTATGCAAAGCTGATCTTGTCACAAATATGGTCAAGGAATTCGATGAGCTTCAGGGAGTAATGGGAAGGGAGTATGCCCTGCTTCAAGGCGAAAAACAAGAGGTTGCGGATGCAATATTAGAGCATTACATGCCAAGATACGCAGGGGATTGCACCCCTAAGACCTTAAATGGGTCAATTCTCAGCATTTCCGATAAAATTGACACCATATGCGGATGCTATGCAATAGGCATACAGCCTACAGGCTCCCAGGATCCATATGCGCTGAGGAGGCAGGCAATAGGGATTATTTCAATTATGCTTAAATGCAAAATACATATTGGTTTAGAGCAACTCTGCAATATTTCCCTTGAACCTTTTGAAAAAAGGAACATATTAAAGGGTGATAAAAAGACGGTAAAGGCGGAGGTTATTGAATTTTTCAGGCAAAGATTCAGAAATGTCATGATGGATAGGGGCTTTGGATATGACATTATTGATGCGGCAACAAGTGTCGGGTTTGATGATATATATGATTTATTCCTGAGAATCCGGGAGCTTTCGGAATGGAAATACAAGAGTGAGTTTTCAGGAATACTGGGGTCCTTCAATAGAGTGACTAATTTAGCATCCAAAGCTTTGAGCCCGGATATGAACCCGGAGTTTTTTACCGAGAAGGCTGAACTGGAACTTCTGAGGGCTTTTGACAGGGTAAATGCGGAATATGAAGGTTTTGTGGATAAAAGAGAATATGGAAAGGCCCTAAAGCTTTTAATAACACTTGAAAAGCCAATAGACGACTTCTTTGACAACATAATGGTAATGGCAGAAGATGCGGATATCAGGAACAACAGGCTAGGATTATTAAAAAGTATTGCAAATATGATGTATAGGATTGCAGATTTGAGTTTAATAGTAGTGAACAAAATTTAGGCAGAGTAGTATTTTAATGTTGTGATGGTAAATTCTTTATGATAATATTTATTGTATATCGAATTCGCACAAAGCAATAAAATAGATGGCGGATGATTTCAAAAGTATGAAACAGGTTTTAGAACAAATGGTGCCACTGGCAAATTATTAGTGAAATAATAAATATTTCACTTCAAATATTAAGGAGGCTAACAAGAATGAAGAAATATGTTTACAATTTCAATGAAGGCAAGGCTTCGATGAAAGACCTCTTGGGAGGCAAAGGTGCTAACCTTGCGGAAATGAGCAATATTGGGCTGCCGGTACCCCAGGGATTTACTATTACAACCGAAGCCTGCAACGAGTACTATAATCAGGGTGAACAAATTTGGAGCGAGCTTAAAGATGAGATATTTGCCAAGCTTAAGGAACTTGAAGCCAAAACAGGCAAAACCTTCGGCGGGGGGAGCAATCCTTTGCTTGTGTCGGTAAGGTCCGGTGCAAAGTTTTCAATGCCCGGTATGATGGACACTATACTTAATCTTGGATTGAATGACGAGGTTGTTGAAACCGTAAAGAATATTACCGGAAATGAAAGATTTGCAATGGACAGCTACAGGAGATTCATTCAGATGTTCGGCGATGTTGTCATGGAAATACCGAAGCCGAAATTTGAAAAAGTGCTTGATGAAATAAAAGAAGAAAAAAATGCAAAATATGATACCGACCTTACGGCTTCCGATCTGAGGAAAGTAGTGGAGAAGTTCAAGGATATCTACAGGAATGAAAAGGGTGAGGATTTCCCGCAGAATCCGGAGAATCAGCTTCTTCTTGCGGTAACGGCGGTATTCAGATCCTGGAACAATGAAAGGGCAATAATATACAGATCAATGAACAACATACCGGGAAACCTTGGTACTGCAGTCAATGTACAGTCAATGGTGTTTGGAAATATGGGGAACGACTGCGGAACGGGTGTTGCTTTCACTAGAAACCCCGCAACGGGAGAAAGAAAAATATTCGGAGAGTTTCTTATGAATGCGCAGGGGGAGGACGTCGTAGCGGGTATAAGAACACCCCAGACCATAGAAAAGCTAGGGGAAATAAATCAGGAAGTTTACGATCAGTTCATCGGCGTTGCCAACCTGTTGGAAGATCACTACAAAGATATGCAGGATATAGAATTTACCATCGAAAAGGGCAAGCTTTTCATGCTTCAGACAAGAAACGGCAAGAGGACGGCTGCTGCAGCACTGAGAGTTGCTGTTGAACTTGTTGAGGAAGGCAAGATAACCAAAGAGGAAGCAGTGCTGAGAGTAGATCCTGCACAGCTTGACCAGCTTCTTCACCCAACTTTTGATCCGGATGTGCTGAAAAAGGCTTCACCGATAGCCAAAGGTCTCCCCGCTTCTCCTGGAGCTGCCTCAGGCAGAGCATACTTCACAGCTGCAGAAGCAGTAAGCGCTTCAAAAAATGGTGAAAAGGTAATACTTGTAAGACTTGAGACATCACCGGAAGATATTGAAGGAATGGCAGAATCTAAAGGAATTCTTACAGCAAGGGGAGGAATGACTTCCCATGCGGCTGTTGTTGCAAGAGGAATGGGAAAATGCTGCGTCGCCGGATGCGAAGAGATAAAGGTCAATGAAGAGACGAAGCAATTCACAGCCGGGGGCAAGGTATACAAGGAGGGTGACTTTATATCCCTGAATGGCGGTACCGGCTGCGTTTATGAAGGAGTCATCCCTACAAAGGAGCCTGAATTGTCAGGATACTTCGGAACGCTCATGTCATGGGCCGACGAAGCAAGGAGGATGAAGGTCAGAGCAAACGCAGACACACCGAAAGATGCAGAGCAGGCTGTGAAATTCGGCGCAGAAGGGATAGGGCTTTGCCGTACGGAGCACATGTTCTTCAGCGAGGATAGAATAGCTGCGGTAAGAGAAATGATTATATCGGAAACAGTAGAAGAGAGAAAGGTTGCATTGGCAAAGCTGCTTCCAATGCAGAGAGAGGACTTTGTCGGGATATTTGAAGCAATGGAAGAAAGACCGGTTACAATAAGGCTTTTAGACCCGCCGCTGCACGAGTTCCTGCCTCAGGTCGATGATGAGATAAAGGCCCTTTCAAAAACTATGGGAGTTGAATTTGAAAAGCTGAAGGCAAGGGTGGAAGGCCTTCATGAGTTCAATCCGATGCTTGGACACAGGGGCTGCCGTCTTGCGATATCTTATCCTGAATTGGCCGAAATGCAGGCAAGGGCAATAATAGAAGCTGCTGTAAAGGTTAAGAAAAATAAAGGAATAGATGTTCATCCTGAAATAATGATACCTCTTGTAGGAGAAATAAAAGAGCTTACCTATATTGAGAAGGTAGTAAGGAAGGTGGCTGACCAGGTTATTGCAGATTCAGGCATAGAATTGAATTATCTGTACGGCACAATGATAGAAGTACCGAGAGGCGCCATAACAGCTGATGAAATTGCAGAAACGGCGGAATTCTTCTCCTTCGGCACAAATGACCTTACCCAGATGGCTTATGGCTTCTCAAGGGACGATGCAGGAAAGTTTATTAATGAATATATCAGTAAAGGCATATTTGAGCGTGATCCCTTCCAGACTCTTGACCAGAAGGGCGTAGGGAAATTAGTAGAAATGGCAGTAGAGCTTGGAAGAAAGTCAAGACCGGACATCAAGCTCGGTATCTGCGGAGAGCATGGTGGAGATCCGGAATCAGTGGAATTCTGCCACAGGGTAGGACTCAGCTATGTGTCCTGCTCACCCTTCAGGGTGCCTATAGCAAGACTTGCTGCCGCCCAGGCCTCGATAAAGGATAAGAAAAAGCAATAGGGACGGTTCTTTCTGCTTTTCATAAACATCAAAACAGGGTATTGGCACCTGATTTCAGGGGCAAAACCCTGTTTTTTGTGTGCGCGTTTCTGCACTTAAAAAACACTTTTATACAGAAAAATGGTTTTTTATGCAGGACAAAGCAGGTAAATGGCGAATATAACGAATAACGAAGAGAATCCAAAAGGAGTGAATGCGGTGATTAAAAACATTCAAGATCAGTTCATCGAAAAAGCCCCTTTAGCTTTTTCTTTTTATGAAGTAATTTTTAATGCTCAAGGCTTGCCTATTGATTACAAATTATTAGAGTACAATTCTGCCTTTGAAAAAAACTTTAATCCTGAAAAGTCAAAGATAATTGGTAAAAACATGTCGGAATGGCTATTTAAATCAGAGAAAACTCGGGGAAAATGGTACAATGCTTTCGCAGATTTAATATTAACGGAATACAGCAGGGAATTCGATGAAATGCTGGAGATTAACGGCCATTGGTATCTCGTTTCTGCTTTCGTACCTTTTTCCGGTTATTTGATTGTTTTATTTCATGACGCAACCAAATTCGAGAAAGCAAAAATGAAGCCCCGGGGAATGCAGGATTTATCGGAGGTTAATAAGGTTTTCAGCCAAAGTATCTTTGATTATTCTCCCCTTGCTATCATCATTTATCAGGTAAAAGGAGATGGCGCATCAAGCAGCGACTATATTATTCAGAGTGTGAATCCTGCCAGTCTTAGAATTGAAGGATGGCGCGAGGAGAATGTCATTGGTAAACCTTTAGGGGAGGTCCGGCCCGGAGTTGATGAATTTGGCATTATCAATATTTTTCAACAAGTATGGAAAACAGGCAGGACTGCATATTACCCAGCCAGGGTCTATAAGGAAGGTGAGGAGCACCGCTGGTTCAAAAATACTATTTTTAAACTCCCAACCGGGGAGATTGTAGCAGTTTATAGTGATGTTACAGAAAAGATTGAAGCAGAAAAAGAATTATTTGCGGAAAAAGAAAAGCTAAGAGTGACACTGTATTCCATAGGGGATGGGGTAATAACTACTGACAGGCGGGGCAGAATAGAAATGATTAATCAGGTAACTGAGAACCTTACCGGCTGGAAACAGGATGAGGCTAAAGGCATGCTTCTAACCACCGTATTTGATATTTACAGTGAAGCTACCGGGAAGCCCTGTGAGAATCCGGTGGATATGGTTTTAAAAAGCGGTAACATTGTAGGTTTGGCTAACCACACTGTTTTAAGGGCTAAGGACGGCAAGGAAAAGCCTATTGTAGACAGCGCAGCTCCTATTAAAAACCAGCAGGGGGAGATATTAGGAGTTGTTTTAGTGTTTCGGGACGTATCGGAGGCTAAAGAAAAAGAGGCTCAAATCAAGTTCTTAAGCTATAGGGACTCTTTAACTGGACTTTATAACAGAACTTTTTTTGAGGAGGAATTAAAAAGGCTGGATACGGAAAGCCAATTGCCCTTAACATTTATAATCGGGGATTTGGATGGTCTCAAGCTGATTAATGATGTTTTTGGGCATCAGGCAGGAGATCAGGCTTTGGTCAAGATGGCTGAAACAATCAGCGTTTCCTGCAGGGGTTCAGATGTAATATCCCGCTGGGGCGGGGATGAATTCGTTGTCTTGCTCCCTAAAACCCCGGAAGACATAGGACAGAAAATCTGTGATAGAATAAAAAAGATTTTTTGCGATAAAGAGGTCACAGGTACTAAACTAAGCATCTCCCTTGGTTGTTCCAGCAAGACTGACAAGAGTGAAAAATGGCAGGAAATCCTTAAAAAAGCAGAGGATAATATGTATAAAAGTAAACTTTTAGGCGCAAAAAGCTATCGGAGTACTATCTTATCTTCTATTAAAAACACTCTATTTGAAAAAAGCTACGAAACAGAAGAGCATGGCGAAAGATTGGGGCATTTTTGCAGGGAAATAGGCAGAATAATGGATTTACCTTCCTTTAATATAGACGAATTAGAAGTTCTAGCAATGCTTCATGACATAGGTAAAATTGCAATTGATGATCAAATATTGAATAAACCCGGCAAGTTAACAGAAGCCGAGATGCTTATAATAAAAAAGCATCCTGAAACCGGTTGCCGGATTGCCCAGACTGTCCCCGAACTGTCAAATATAGCAGATTATATTTTAGCCCACCATGAAAGATGGGATGGCAAAGGCTACCCCAAGGGTTTGGCCGGAGAGGCGATTCCCTTGTTATCCAGGATTTTGGCAGTGGCGGACGCTTATGATGCCATGACTCAGGACAGGCCCTATCGAAAAGCTGTTTCTCCGGCAGAAGCAAAAGAAGAATTAAGGAGAAATGCAGGCACCCAGTTTGATCCTCAAATAGTGGACATTTTTCTTGAGTATTTAGAGGGAATTGTTCCCTGAACAGCATTAATGTAAAAAGGAGCCTACTGGACAGGTAAAACCAATAAAAGATATACAGCATTAAATACACGACTGGGTAAACATGATGCCCAGTCGTGTTATTTTATAGTATTTAAGTGCCCGTGCCATTATTTCCTCATTCTTGGGAAAAGGCACATGAGCTTCAAATGCGGCGAAGCCGCTTTTGTTTTCTGGTTGTAGCAACAGAATGTACAAGTCATATAATGCTATTGAAAGATGATAAACCTGTACGAATTCTATTATTTAAGAAGGAAGGAGGTGAGCCTATGAAGGATAGCGTAAGGATTCCGGAAATGCTGACCCCGGAGTTAGCTAAGGCTTTAGCAGGTAATGTATATGTAATTAAGGACGAGTCCAGCCCTAAAGAAGAAATTACTGCATCACGGAAAGGGTTTTTTAAATCAGATAATAAACCGGGTAAAAAGAAAGAAAAAGAGTGCGTACCGCAAAAAAACATGAGAGATATTGATATGTGCTGCCAGAAAAAAGTCAAATGCATATTTGTATTGAACAGTGCTGTAGTAATCAACATCAATTCAGTCTGTGAAGAGGATCACCGTACGGCGTAAAGACTGTATTAAATGAATAGGTATATAATGTTCAAGCAATTGTACCTACACTTTATTGTGCGTATCATGGTCGGAAAGTGAGGTGATGGAAAACATGGAACAAGTTGTTATGCCTGAGCTTATTACTCCCAAGTTTGCAGAAGTGATAGCTGAAAACCCGGAGATGTTTAAAATAATCACAGACCATCAGTCTGGTGAGGGGGTAATAGCAGGAAAGAACTGTACTATAGATTGCGGCAATAATCCGGCAAATATAAAGCTGGTATTATGCAATGTAACTATCGGTATAGATGAAAATGCAGATGAGAGCGATAAAGTCTACAGCTCAAAAAAAGCAGAAGAACAGATTGAAGACTTGCATATAAAAATAGTCGGCAACGGCCAAAAACAAGGAAACAAAAGCTGGGGGGAACTTCTGAAGGAACAGAGCCAATTAAAGCTTGATATAGCAGTGCTTGAAGCAAGAGTAAGTGTAATTAGAAATATACTGAGACTGATACCCAGACAGATATTTAACAGAAAGCTGGTTGCACGATGTAAAAAAGAGATTATTGAAGCAGAAGTGCAATTAGCCTCCAAAAAGAAGGAATTGGAATATTCGGTCTTGTTTAAGGAATACGGAGAGCATTAGGGGAAAGACGGCAGGAGTATTTTTTACAATCAGTAGCAACAGAATGTACAAGTCATATAATGCTAATGGAAGAGGACAAACCGGTTCACATCCTCCATCCTGTAAAAGAAAGGAGGTGACTTTATGGAATATGTAAAGATGCCTGAATTACTGTCGGCCGAAGCAGCAAAAGCTCTTACCGGTAATATGGAGGCGGTAAGGGATTTGATAAGCTCAAGAGAAGTTGACAGCGGATGCCATGGCGAAGAGGAATGCTGCTGCCCGAAAAAGGTTAAGTTTATATTTATACTAAACAACGTGGTGATAATAAACATCAATGCAGTATGCGAACAAGAAAATAATGGGCCGCCTAAACAATCCTAAATCCTTATAACAAGAATACAGGTATAGAGAGTGCGCAATCTCTATACCTATACTTTATTTAGGAGCGGTCTCATATCCGGTGCTATTAAAAGTTTCTGCCGAATGCTCTGTTGCCCCTTCCGAAGCCGCCCATTCCGCAGCCACCGTTCATTCTTCCCATGCCGGGAACCTGACCGTTGCAGTCTTCGATATTGCTTTTTAATCTTTCTTTAATAAGCTTGCCCTGTTCTTCCGTAAGTCTGCCGGCTTTTACTTGTTCATCGATATATGCGTTTTTCTTTTCAATAAGGTCATTTTTGTAATCCTCAGCCTTTATTCCCTCTTCCTCTGCAATCTGGTAATATGATTTACCTGCCTGCCTTTGTGCCAATACATCTTTAATATCCATATCAAGTCTGTCGGCAAGTACTGATGCAGGAATGAGCCGGCCGTATCCGACCTTCTGGTTTCGAAGCTCTGATATTTCATTGTCGCTTAATCCGGTAACCTTTGATAATATACTCTGATCGGTACCGGCAAAAACTGAAAATGAAGAGAGCACCAATGCAAAGGTCAAAACAATTGCCAATATAGCTTTTTTCATTTCATACACCTCCTCTCCTGAAAATTTCTTATTTCTATATTGATTGAGCTCTAATTTTATTTTACACATCAGGTTTGTTGGTATAATGATGAAATTGTGATGGATTTATGAAAATTGAACAGGTGAGAGTTAAACAGTTACTTTAATCGATAATATATGTAATAATATTGCTATAACGAGGTGCATGGGTGATTTACGAATTACCCGTATAAATATGCAGGGGAACGGGAGGAGTGATTCTATGGCAGGGGAAAAAATCCTTTTGGTAGAGGATGAAGACAGAATCAGAGAGATGGTAAAGGAATATCTGGAAAATGAGGGCTTTATTGTAACGGAAGCGATAGATGGGGCAGACGCGTTGGAAAAGTTTAAAAGCTTTGAATATGATATGATGGTGCTGGATGTAATGCTTCCCAGGGTGGATGGATGGAGTGTATGCAGAGAGGTCAGGAGGACTTCTTCGATACCAATGTTAATGCTCACAGCCAGGGGGGAAGAATATGACAGACTTTTCGGGTTTGAACTGGGAGTCGATGATTACATTGTAAAACCTTTCAGTCCCAAGGAGCTTGTTGCCAGAATGAAGGCAGTGCTGAAACGCAGCAGAAATGCCGCAGGCAATGGCTTTTCTGCCGAACTGTTTGAATATAAAGGGCTCTCAGTTAATATTAGCTCCAGAAGAGTTGCAATAGACGGTAAAAATATAGATATGACACCCAAAGAATTTGATCTGATAAGCTTCTTTGTAAAAAACAGGGACAGGGTATTTACAAGGGAGCAGCTGTTAAATCAGGTATGGGGCTATGAGTTCGGAGGGGATTACAGGACGGTTGACACTCATATAAAAATGCTCAGGGAGAGCCTTGGAGAGTATAGGGGCCTCATTGTAACTGTCTGGGGCGTAGGATACAGGTTCGAGACGGAGGGATAAGAGATGAAAAAGATATCTGTCAGGCTATGGGTGCAAATGCTTCTTCTTATTGGGATTACCCTCGGGCTTCTTTGGTTTTCTCAGATTGTCATGCTGGAACGATATTATTTGTACAGTCAGGTTAGAAATATTAAACAGGAAGGATTGGCACTGGCAAAGGTTTATGAAGATGGGGGATCCGTTGACCTGCTCGAAAAAGGGGCTGAGGAGCTAAACCTGAAATATAATGCAGGAGTCGAGGCATACTCCATAAGCGGGGAGAGGGTATTCGGGTATTCCCTTATGCCTATGATGATGGGCAGGGCAGTATATAAGCAGGAGGTATTCAGTGAAACAGCCAAAGGCGGCATAGTGGTCAGGCAGACAAAGCACAACAGGCTCAACAGCAATATTCTGCTTGTCGGAATCCCTATAGGGGAGCCGGAATCGATAAAAGGGGTTCTAATCATTAGTTCACCTCTTGCTGCCATCAAAGAGACAAAGATAATAATAAAAGAGCAGCTGGTAATAATAACCTTTATACTTGTACTAATATCTTCAATACTGGCATATTATTTTTCAAAAGCTTTCACAAAACCGATGCTAAAAATCAATGAAGCTGCTGCAAGGATGGCGGAGGGCAATTTATCCGTAAAAGTAGATGTGGAGAGCCAGGACGAGCTTGGAATGCTGGCAGGTACAATAAGGAATCTTTCGGAGCAGCTGCAGAAAATCGAAAAATTGAGGAGAGACCTTGTAGCAAATGTATCCCATGAGTTCAGAACCCCCCTCAGTCTGATCAAGGGATATGCGGAAACCATAAGGGATGTTACAGGGGATGTAAAAGAGAAAAGGGACAGGCAGCTGGATATCATACTGGAGGAGACTGACAGATTAAGAAGCATGGTTGATGACACCTTGAATATGTCGCAAATGCAGACGGATACCTTTAAATTGAATATTGGGGCCTTTGATATTTCAGCTGCAATAGGCAGTATTGCGGGCAAATTCTCATATATGACGGAGAAGAAAGGAATAGACATGGAGATGCAGGGGACTGATAAGGTTATCACAGTTATGGGAGATGAGCCGCAGATAGAACAGGTTCTATATAATTTTGTGAATAATGCTTACAATCATACTCCTTCGGGAGGTTGGATACGAATAAAAGTTGCAGAGGACAAGAACAATGTCAAAGTCGAAATCTCGGATAATGGGGAGGGCATATCGGAAGAAGAACTTCCATATATCTGGGATAGGTTTTATAAGGTTTCGAAGGGTAGTAAAGGAACCGGGCTGGGGCTTTCAATAGCAAAAGAGATATTGAAGGCCCATGACAGCAATTATGGTGCAGAAAGCATGCAGAATGAGGAAACTAAATTTTGGTTTACCCTTGAAAAAGTATAATAATGCCCAATTTCAGGCGAAAAGGGTAATTAGGCATGGGGTGATAGGTACGAGGTGCGGGGTGAACAGTGTTCGCCCGCACAGATTACGACCCATATCGTTCCGTATCCTGATGATTCGAATATTTGGCATAATAGTTGCTATACACAATTATGATAATAATAAATCATTGAGGAGGTTATAAATACTATGAGAGAAGTTGTTATAGCAGCCGCCGTAAGAACCGCAATCGGCAACTTTAACGGCAGCCTTGCGGGGGTATCTGCAGTAGATCTTGGGGCTGTTGTAGTTAAAGAAGCCATTAAGAGGGCAGGCATCAGTGCTGAAATGGTGGATGATACTATTATGGGCTGCATTCTCCAGGCAGGCCTGGGACAGGGAGTAGCAAGGCAAGCAGCAGTAAAAGCAGGGATACCGGTAGAAAAACCGGCTTACACAATCAATATGATATGCGGCTCCGGTTTGAGGGCCGTACAGATTGCCGCTCAGCAGATAATATCCGGAGAATGTGATATTGTTGTTGCAGGAGGTACGGAGAACATGAGTGCCGCTCCTTACCTGCTCAGAAATGCAAGAACGGGTTATAGGATGGGGCATGGAGAAATAGTTGATTCAATGATATTTGACTCCCTCACTGATATATTTAACAATTACCATATGGGTGTGACTGCCGAAAATTTGGCGGAAAAATACAACATATCCAGAGAAGAGCAGGATGCATTCTCGGCAGCCAGCCAGAACAAAGCCGAAGCTGCAATAAAAGAAGGCAAATTCAAGGAAGAAATTGTACCGGTAGTTATCCCTTCAAAGAAAGGGGATATTGTTTTTGATGCTGATGAATTTCCGAGGGCAGGGGTTACAGCAGAAGCCCTGGCTAAGCTAAGACCTGCCTTTAAGAAGGACGGAACGGTGACGGCCGGTAATGCATCAGGTATAAATGACGGTGCGGCAGCCTTGGTGGTAATGGCGGCTGAAAAGGCGGAGGAGCTAGGCTTGAAACCCCTTGCCAAAATAGTGAGTTATGCATCTGCCGGCGTGGATCCCGGTATTATGGGCATAGGACCTGTTACTGCAGTGAAGAAGGCACTGGAGAGGGGCAAACTCAAACTTGAAGATATGGATATTATTGAGGCTAATGAAGCTTTTGCCGCACAGTCTATTGCAGTCGCCAAGGAATTGGGCTTTGATATGAATAAGGTCAATGTAAACGGCGGAGCGATAGCCCTTGGCCATCCTGTTGGCGCAAGCGGTGCAAGGATACTTACAACACTGTTATATGAAATGAAAAGAAGAAATGCGAAGCGTGGCCTTGCAACCCTGTGTATCGGCGGCGGAATGGGAACCGCACTTATTGTGGAAATGTAAGAAGGAGGTAGTTTATGAGATTAAAGGGTAAGGTAGCCATAGTAACCGGTTCGACAAAAGGAATCGGCCTGGAAACCGCAAAGGTTTTTGCCCGGGAGGGGGCAAAGATAGTGATCTGCGGCACAAGGGAAAATGCAATAAAGGAAGTAGTTGAAGAGATAAAGTCTGGCGGTGCTGAGGCATTGGGCTTCAAGGTCGATGTAAGTAACAGGGCTTCCGTAGACGAAATGGTAACCGAAGTTAAGAATGCATGGGGCAGAATAGATATACTTGTAAACAATGCGGGAATAACGGCCGATGCAATGCTTAAGAAAATGACGGAAGAACAATTTGACAAGGTGCTGAATACCAACTTAAAGGGTGTATATAATTGTGCGCAGGCTGTCCTCGACACAATGACCGAGCAGGGAAGCGGTGTAATACTGAATGCATCATCCGTTGTGGGGATATATGGAAACATAGGGCAGACCAATTATGCAGCTGCCAAATGGGGAGTCATCGGAATGACGAAGACCTGGGCAAAAGAGCTTGGAAGAAAAGGAATAAGGGTGAATGCGGTTGCTCCCGGATTTATAATGACTCCAATGACTGAGGCGGTTCCGGAGAAGGTGCTTGATATGATGAAAGAAAAAGCACCCCTGCAGAGGTTAGGAATGCCTATAGATATAGCAAATGCATATTTGTTCCTTGCATCAGACGAAGCAAGCTTCATTACCGGAGCTGTGCTATCTGTGGACGGAGGACTCGTAATCTAAGAAATCACTGGTATCAAAAAATCAGCCGGCTATAGCCGGCTGATAATTTTTGGTTGTTTCTATTTCGCTATTGGCATTACTGCCTGAATTTCAAGTACCTGTGAGTCTTTTGGCGTTTTTTCCACCTTCAGATAACCTATAAGCAAATTAGCTGCCTCGGCCTTTGTAAGCTCGTGGTTTGGTCCGAAGCTGCCGTCTGTCACATCGACAATGCCCAGGGCGGTTGCAATTGCCGCATACCCTTTGTTTTCTGAAGTAATATTTGAAGCATCGCTAAAGTTAAGATTGAATATACTGCCTAGATCTGCAACGAAACCGACGCCCAGGGCTTTTATCGTCATTTTTGAGGCTTCCATTCTTGTGACACTGGCTTCGGGATTCTTGTCCTTTTTAGCCAGTATATTCTGCATTATGGCCATATCATAGTATCTGTCATATTCGCTGTCGCTTGCGGCATAAGGTATCGGATAATAATCCGGCTGGGTTGCTTTCATCAGCAGCTTGACAAAATACTTCTGGGATATTTTTGAATCCGGATCAAATTTGCTTTCGTCGGAGTCAATGATACCCAGCTCCGCCAACAGCTTAATATCATTTTCATACTTGTGTCCGTCTATATCTGTAAATGTAATCTTATTATCATCTTTTACGGGATTTCCGTTGTAGTCTATAAACTGTCCGCTTTTCGCATCAATCATCCCGTAATAGTCATCAAGCATGTAAATAAGTTTTATAACAGTACTTTCGTTAAATCTCTCATAATTATGCATTCTTGCATATTTGAGAGCAAGATCATGTTTTTTATAAAGTTTTCCGTATGCGTCGCTCATACTTATTATGCCCTTTGCTTCAGGGAAATCCAGGTTCTGCCAATTCATATAAAAGCTTGTCACTTTGCCGGTATAAGTGCTTACAGTTGCACTGAGATTATTAAAAGGAACGGAGATTCCGTTTTCTCTCCTGATGTAGTTCATACTATAACTTGGTATGTTTTTGGGGTCTCCATAAATCTCATAATTCTGCTCCCTATATTCGGAGGTACTGAATTTGGCCGGTTGTATATTTTTAAGGAAATCTTCAGCTATTTTCCTGCATTGCTCTTTTGTATACTTTGGAACACCGTTGGATTTGAATTCATTTTCGCTGCTTGAAATGCTGAAGCTTTTGACTTCGCCGGTAACGGCGTCCACCGTACCATATATATAGCTGTAGGTGTTCTTTTCTTTATCGTTAAAGCTCCAGCTGAAGCTCCAGGCAGCGTCCTCCATTTTTTGACCGCCGTACAAGCTGGAATCATTCATTTTATAGCTGCTGTCAACAGGCACATACTTTTTAAGTATTTCTACAGCCTTTTCTCTGCTTATATATTTTTCGGCGTTGTCGATAACCTTCTGTTCCTGAGGTGTGGGCACATAGCCGGCTTGATCATAAAAGCCTCCGCCTCCGGCGGCCATTTCCTTCATTGCATTGTAATAAGGCTGAGTCACTATTTCACCGGTAATTGCATCAATCGGCCTGTCGGAGTATTTTTGATTGTACACAAGTATAAGTTCCGGATCCTTATTCATGTCCGGGTATATAAGCTGATACGCAAGCTCTATACCTAATTCTTCCTCATATATTTTCTTTGCAGCTTCCGTACTTATTGCTTTTTTGGAGTCAGGAATAGGTATTACGGTATCCCAGTCAAGATTGAAGCTTCTTACCTTAAGGGTGTTTTTATCAACTTCAATCCTGATAAAGTTATCCGGAAAGTCTATCCCATTTATTTTCCTTATAAAGCTGAAATTATACAAATCGTTGTTATAAGGGCGAAAGAGGTTGTTCCGATATTCGTCAATAAGCCTTGCTTCCTTGAATTTAACGGGGTGGAGTCTGGAAGCCAGTTCTTCCGCCACCTTCAAGGCTTCTTCCTTTGTATGCTTTGGTATTATGTTTGTCGGAGCCGGAGCATTCTCCCATTGGTACATATTTACTATTTCTTTATTTGCCGCATCTACAGTAATATTGATGCTTGAACCGCTGCCGGTTTTCAAATACCAGTTCAGGTACCAGAGCTTTTTGCCGTACTGCGTCTCTGAGTAGCTGCTGTTGAAATCATAGTTCGTGGTATCAAAATTGAAAGCAGCTTTGGCAATTTCCAATGCCTCTTTAAGTTCAATATTATTATCCGCTGAGGCGGATATCGGACCTGTGGACATGATGCCTGCCAATATTGCCAGCATCGCAATAACAGATATTACTTTTTTCATTTTTCCCCCTCCTTAGGTTGTTTGTTTTTACATACCTTTGACTGCCACGTATTAATAAAAGTTCCAATTAAAAGGCATCAAGGGTTATTTTATTATTAAGTCGATTCTTTTGCCTTTACCGATTTTGATATCAGGTTATTTATTATTCTGAGTTCTTCGGCTGTCAAATACCTCCATCTTCCCGGGGGAAGTGGACCAAGAGTCACATTCATTATTCTTACACGCCTGAGATTCAATACCTTGTAGCCAAATACTTCACACATCCTTCTTATTTGTCTGTTCATTCCTTCGGTAAGGACTATTTTAAAGGCATATTTAGATATTTGTGTTGCTTTGCACTTCTTAGTGATAGTGCCCAGTATTTTTACGCCTGCTGCCATAGATTTTATAAAATCTTCGGTTACAGGTTTGTTTACTGCAACAATGTATTCCTTTTCATGGTTATTCTCGGCCCTTAGAATCTTATTTACGATATCCCCGTCGCTGGTCAGAAAGATCAGCCCTTCGGAATATTTATCAAGTCTTCCTATAGGGAAAATCCTTTTGGGATAATTAATGAAATCGATAATATTGTCTTTTTCCTTTTTATCTGTAGTGCAGACAATTCCGGGAGGCTTATTGAAGGCCAGGTAAACAGGGGGGCTTTTGGGCTTTAAGGGCTTGCCCTTTACCTTTACAACATCTCCGGGGTATACCTTGCTGCCCATTTCCGCTGTTTTGCCGTTTATCGTGACTTTTCTCTGGTTTATCAGCTCGTCAGCTTCCCTTCGGGAGCATACGCCCTTCTCGCTTATGTATTTATTTATTCGCATGCTTTCGATTTGTTCAGTGTTTGCCTTAACCACGTTTTTCATCTGTGCCTCCGTATTTTTGATTTTTGCTGCTTGTCTCGAATCCCGTGCCTCGTACCTTTTCACGCTCCAGCGCCATGCCCAAACCTGGCGACTCGCGACTCGTATCTCGCGACTATTATAAATATATTTTACGTATTTTTAGTAAATTAATCAATTTGTGTATTATTAAAACTGAATAGATAAATAAAAAATGTAAATAATTAGATATAAAGGAAAAAGAGGTAAAGTACGCATTTAATTTCCTGAAAATCTTTTGGAGGTATGCATATGAGAAGAAGCGGAAACCCCAAGGGTAAGTTGAAAATAGCCGAAGACAGCAAGACTCCTTCAGAGATTTACAGCATTATATTGCATGGTGTAATTTGCACATTAAGAACAATTTTTTTAAATTATTATGTTTCCGGGAATATTGAGGCGCTAATGAGATACATTAACGGAAAGAGGATTATCAGTGCAGAGGAGTATAAAAGGCTTCTTTATGAAGCAAAGGATTTTTACCCTGTAATCATTTCTGCATTGTTTATTAATCCTTTAAAAAAGCATACGAAAAATTTCAAGAGCACCATAATTGAAAGCCAATCCAAACAAGAACTTTTTAATGAAATTTATGATGAATTAAATAAGTTCTTTAATGATTGGCTCTGCGATATTGAGATAGATCCATTGCTGTTTTTCAGGCTTTCCATTGCTTATGGAAAGCCATTCTGTCTTGAATTGTCAATAAAACAGCAGCTTTCATCATTGCTTACACCAATAGAAGAGCAGTTTTTAAAGCTTCAAATGACGGATATTATTACTTTATACACCATGGAGCAGGTTGCAACACATTTGGGTATTGCAGGCCTTGATTATATTGATTATGTAAAAACACCTGAAAAGAAGAGTGAAAAAAGCGACCAGGAAATAGTATAACAAAAATGTATCGATACAATTAAACAAAATTTGATGAAAATGCACAACAAAATGCAGGTTTCATATTGTTCCCATTATCAGATCCTATATAATTAAATTACAGAAATAATACCGGGATTACTGATTTATGGGGGCATTGATAAATGGAAACAAAAAATTCAAATTTCAGCACTATTAGATTTGATATAAGAAATATGGTACAGATTAGCCTTTTATCCGCGCTGACCTTTGCGGCGGCCTGGGCAATTCATATTCCTTATGGAAACGGCGGGGTCATTCACTTGGGAGATAGTATGATATTTCTTACGGCTGTAATTTTCGGAAGGAAATATGCAGCAATATCCGGAGCAATAGGAATGACCATGTTTGACATACTTTCAGGCTTTTCGGTATGGGCGCCGTATACCTTTGTTATAAAAGCAGTAATGGGCATGATCGCAGGCAGCATGTCATACATGGGAGGCTCAAGAGGCGGAAGCGCATTGAAGAATGCGGCGGGAATGCTTTTGGCGGGTGTATGGATGATATTCGGTTACTATGCTGCGGAGGCAATAATAATCTGGAACATCAAGCAGCCGTTATTTAGTATATGGGGCAACGCTGTACAGTTTGCAGCAAGCGTGGCAATAGCCTTCGTAATAATAACAGCTGTCAAGAGGACCGGCTATTTTAAATAAATACGGAAGTTTCAAAAACGGAGGGTCGCAAAACTACCGGATAAGTAGAGGGCGATGCCTCCTTTTTTAACATAAAATGCATTTTTTTTGAAACGCTTCTGTAACAATTCAAGTTTACATAAATGGTATAATTGTTACGAGGAGCGTGGTGTAATGATTAGAAAAAGTGCGAAGTATATAATGATATTAATGTTGCTGATATTTATACTTGGCATTTATCTGCCTATTTTCGCTGCTGAAGCAGAGGGTGCACATTATGATGCGCCTTTGGTGGACAAGCAAATAGCAAAAAATGAATTGTTGTATTTGGAGGATAACTCATATAACTTTAAAGACATAGTCAAATACTGGGCCAGGGATGAAATACTGGAATTAAGCTACATGGACATAATTAAAGGCTATGGCGATGGAACGATTCAGCCCGACAGGAGCATATCCAGGGAAGAATATGTAGCTATGCTTGTAAGAGCAATAGGTCTTCCTACAAACGAAGAGTTCAGTAAAAACTATAGTGATGTAACGGACAAGCATTGGAGTCATAAATATATTACAGCAGCTAAAGAAAATGGGTTGCTTTCTATTTTTAGTGGGTATTACTTTTATCCTTACAGGGATATAACAAGGGAGGAAATGGCGGTTATCACAGCAAAAGCGGTACATACTGCCGACATTACGGGGCAAAAGCTCAACCTCAAAGACATACCCCAGTATTACAGATATAATGAAAGCATTGACATAGTAACTGCATTAGGTATAATAACAGGACTTCCAGATGGAACCTTTGACCCTAAAGGAAAGGCTACAAGAGCGCAGGCTGCGGCGGTAATAGGGAGAGTTCTGAAAGTCAGAGAGGCTTCAAGAGAAACAGATGATGCTGCTTTGACATCTTTTGCAGCCGATTATGAAAAAAGCATATTAAGTTCCTTAAGCGGAGGCGATTTGAGCCTCAGTAAACCTATCTCCCTTTCAGCGGGAAAAGAAGCCGGGCTTAATATAAAAAGGTCCAAACAGCTTAATACGCAGTATTCAAAGGGCTTTATAGGCAGAAAATATATGGATAAGGAGAGCTTCACTGTCACAAGCAAATCCAGATATCTGGCCGGAGTTGAGGCGTCCTACGAGTTGGTGCTGGATAACGGAGCAAGATATACAATCAGAAAAACATTTCATCTAAAGGATATGGGAGATCATTGGGTGGTGTACAACAGTATTCCGGAATTCAGCAATAATTCTGATTCAGGGAATAAAATAAACCTTACATGGCATTATATCTGGAGCAATACGCCAGACATGTCAAATGTAAAAAAAATTAATGGGCTTAATGTAATATCCCCTACGTGGTTTACCCTGGCAAATGAAAAAGGTGATTTGAATGACAGGGGGAGCATAAGCTATGTCAACTGGGCTCATAAAAATGGATATAAGGTCTGGGCCCTGACAGACAATCAGTTTAATTCTGATTTGACAAACAAGTTTCTCAGCAATGCAAGTGCAAGAGCAAGATTTATAAATAATCTTATAAGTCGTGCAAAGAAATATAGGCTTGATGGAATAAACATCGATTTTGAAAACATGTATATAAAAGATAAGAACGCATTTACCCAGTTTATGAAAGAGCTTTCAAAACAGGCTAAAGCAAATAGCCTGGTCCTATCGGCAGATGTAAGTATAATTGCCGTTAACTCAAACTGGTCTGAAAGCTTCGACAGGGCGGCACTTTCAAAGACAGTGGATTATGTGGCGCTAATGACCTATGACCAGCATTGGGGAGGCAGTCCTGTAAGCGGGTCTGTAGCACAGCTTTCCTGGGTTGAACAAAGCTTGAAGAGAGTACTTGCGGAAGTACCGAAAGAGAAGTTGCTGCTGGGAGTTCCTTTCTATACACGACTATGGAAGGAAGAATATGTGAGCGGCAGCAGCAAGCCTGTCGTTACCTCCAATGCTATTTCCATGGACGAAGCAGAGCGCACTATCAGCGAGAATAAGGCTGCAAAAACATGGGACGCCGTCAGCGGGCAGTATTATGCTACCTTTAAGAAGGGCAATGCAACTTATAAAATCTGGCTGGAGGACGAAAAATCGATAAAGCTTAAGGCCGAATTAGTAAATAATTACGGTCTTGCGGGTATAGCATCCTGGAAGTACGGGCAGGAAAAGGCTGTCGTATGGGATGCAATTGCAAAAGGCCTGGGGTTTAAATAACCCCGGGCCTTTTGCAGTTATTCCTTTACATAGTCAGACTTGTTAATATGACTGCCTATGTATTTCCACAGCACATTTATTGACACTATTTGTATAGGCAGCATGATAGCACTCTTTGAAATCCTTGGTATCAGGAGTGCAGCCGCAGCTTTCCCCGTGGTCATGTACACCCAAAGTGTAGTCAGCCCGAGATCCACAAAAATAGTAATCAAAAGTACACTTTTTATTATGTTGGATAATGTAACCGGTTTTTTCTTTTTGTGCAGAAATAATCCGTAAACGGCACCGGTCAAAAATGCACTTAACGTAAATCCGGGGAAATACGCATACTTGGGAAAAATCAGCATACCCAGGATATCGGCAATAGCTGCAGTCAGTCCGCCTATAACCGGACCGAACATTATCCCTGAAAAAGCAATGGGTATAAACCCGAAGCCTATCCTGATTATTGGGGTCTGTAAAGCCAGAAAACGTGTAAAAATGATTTCCATTGATATGAGCAATCCGACAAAAGCAATTGTCTTTGTATTACTCATACAATCACCTCCTCTCAATAAATGGCAAATAGACCACTTAAAGAGGGATGGCTCTTAAGTGGCAGCGGAATGCAGCACACATACCGCAAGCCCGGAAGGGCTTTTCGTCTGGCGTCAACTTCCCGTACAACCAACACTTTACGCATGCATGCCTACTCTACCAAATATTATTTTTATAATAAAATTGTACATTAAATTTTCAATAAAAACAATAAAAAAATTTGGATATATATGTCGTGAAAACATTTATCATTATAAAAATAGTTGATGCGTCTAATTTTGCACTATTGAATATGAATTTTCTCACGACATATAAATAGCGGAAAATGTTTCGTGCCATTTGAATTCAATGCAATTTGTTTGACACGAAACATATAGATGTTACAGACTCTTTAAGAGTATGTTACAAAACGTCACAGCAGTACATTTTGCAGGAATGGTTTCATACTTAATTAGTAGGTAAGTAATAATACTAAATCAGGGAGGTACGTTTCATGTTGAAAAGGTTTATTTCCATACTTACTTTTCTTGCACTTGTACTGGGCGCAATAATGCCGGTACAGCTTTTTGCCGGCGGCGACATTTGTTATGAGGGGCGTATTTGCAGAGACTTGGGAATGCTTAAGGGGGAAACGGGGGTTGTAGATGAGGATTATCTTGAAACACGCCCAAGCAGGCTGCAGGCAGCAATTATGTTCTTAAGGCTTAAGGGACTGGAACAGGATGCATTACACTATACCGGAGGAAACAATTTCAAGGATGCTCATGCTGTTGCATGGAAAGAAGGCAGGAATGTGCTGAGTTATCTGAAGGATCATCCGGGGCTGGGATGGATTGGCGATGGAGTCAATTTTATGCCCTACAGCCTCATTGATTCAAAAGCATATTATAAAGTGCTTTTAGAAAGCCTGGGCTACAGACAGAAGATCGATGGGGACGGCGATTTTTCATGGGATTCAGTGCTCGAATTCGCAGAGAATAAAGGTTTGTATAAAGTGACCGGTGCAAAGGTCTTTACTGTAGAAAGCCTTGCCATAGCAACTGTGGAGGCATTGAAAACAAAGATGAAGGGCACAGGAAAGAAACTCATAGAGCATCTGGTGAATGCCGGTGTTATTGACAGAATGGAGGCGATATCTGCAGGATTATACTCCAAGGGTCTGGAGGCGAAGATAAAATCGGTAGGAGCTGTTTCAAACAGCAAGGTTGAGGTGGTATTTGAAGAATCTGTAGATGATTCCGATGCTGCAGACGAGGATTTATATGAAATCAGGGCCTTGGAAATAAAGGGCGTTGTCGTAAAGAATGCAAATTCTATAATAATTGATACCTCGGCAATGAAGGAAAACACTGATTATAAACTGATTTTTAATGATAAAAGCTATTATTTCAGAGGCTTGAAAAAAGACAGCGATGCACCAAGGCTCATCAGTCTAGAGTGCAAGGATACCGATTTGGTAGAGCTTTGCTTTGACCGGGTGCTTGACAACGAAGCAGCCCAGGATACAGATTCATATTCAATACTCGGAGTAGAGATTAAATCGGCTGAGCTTGACAGCACCAACACCAAAATAAGGCTTAGTACTTACGGTATTCAGGCGGGACGTTCCTATGAACTGAAAATCCATAATATCAAAAATGGCGATGGGGTAAAAACAAAACTGATTACAAAGAGGTTTACGGGGAAAAAAGATACGACTCCCCCAAAGCTTAACAAACTGACGGTTTTGAACAACATTAAGCTGCTGCTGGAGTTTTCCGACAGCAACGGATTAAATAAAACTACCGCCCAGGATGAAAGTAACTATAGAATAACTTATAGCGGCGGAAGCCTGCAGATTGAATCTGCAATAGTAAAAGACAGGGACAATGACGGATTATGGGACTCAGTTGAACTTATTACAGAGAGCCAGGAGCCCGGCAGGGCATATACACTGATAGCAGCAAATATTTCGGATGATTCGGTGCTCGGTAACATAATTACCAGAGATATCAAGAGGGAATTCAGAGGGAAGGCAATGGACAGGACAGCTCCGACAATTGCCCGGAATCCTCAGGCAGTCACAAATACGATGGTGGAAATAGAATTCAAGGATGCCAACGCTCTTGATGTACAATCGGCATGTGATTTCGACAACTATGAAATTGATGAGGACCTTGAAATCAAAGAAATAAGAATTAAGAATCCGGATGACCTTTATTCGGCAAAAGGAAGGACAGTAGTCCTTATTACCAGTGAAATGGAGAAATCTGAGTCATATACTCTGACAATAAGGGATGTAGCTGACGAATTCGGAAACGAAATGAAGGTTTCAGGCCATAAAACATATAGATTCAAGGGATTGGCTGCCGACAGGACCCCGCCGTATATAACCTTTGTTGAATGTATAGACAGCAGGACAATAGATATTAGATTCGACAACATAGTGGATGAGGAATCCGCAGAAAATACTGCTAATTATAGAATAGACGGATTAGCATTGACTACTGAAGCGGTACTGCAGGGGGATGACAGGACGGTCAGACTGACGGTAAGCTCACTGGCCTCCAGCAAAAGCCATACAATACTGTTGAATAATATCAAAGACTTATCGGGAAATGCACTGTCCAATGTAAAGGTAAGCGTCCTATACAGCGGCAGCCTGTATGATAACGACCCGCCTGAGGTCGAATATATCGAGGCCGTTAACGAAGAAGAGGTTTGGATACATTTCGATAAAGAGGTATATGCAAAAAATGCAAAGATGAAAACATCCGGTCCTGATTTCGAGCAGGTAGGCAGTGTGCTTGACGATGGCACCGTAGTTGTCATGAAGGCATCCAAGCCGATGAAAAACGAAGAATATGAAGTAATAAGGCTGACAGGGATATGGGATCTAAGGGATAATGCCTATGAATTTGATAGAAACCTGGATTTCTATGGTACAGATATAGAGAATGACCCGCCGGAAGTAGAGGATTGGGAGCAGATGGACATAAGGAGGTTCCGGGTAGTATTTACAGAGCCTGTATTGCTGAAAGGAAATGGGGTATCAGGTATCAAGAATCCCGGCAATGTAAGCATAGAGTGGAATGCAGTGCTTAACCCTGATGAGGAGGAAAACAACGAAGCATACAGCACCATAGATTATGAAGCTTCCAAAAATATACCCGCTGATAAGGAGTTCAGATTCAATTTTACAGCCATGGTATCCGATTATATTGGTTTGGGCGTATACGATGAAGATGATGACTATGGAAATTCCGGCAGCACAACACTCGAATCTTTTATAGAGGATGACGAAAGACCATATATAGAATACATTGAGGCCATAACCCGCAACAAGATTCAGATAGTATTCAGTGAGGCCATGGGGCTCTCAGGCAGCTACAAAATAACCTATGATGACGATAGGGGCAAACTTAGGACAATTGCAATCGAGCGGGTGGAGATAGATTCCAAGGACAGGACCAGGGTAAACATATTTACAAAGGACCAAATGAGCGATGAATACATTTATACCCTTATGCCGCAGTCGGCAGCGGCGGATATTGCTGGGAACAAACTTGATATTAAAGATTCGGAAGTTGATTTTGAAGGCTCCAACATAATGAGCAGCGATTATATACAGGGAGTAGAAATACTGGATGCTTATACTTTGAAGGTGAGCAAAAGCAGCAGAATATATAAAGTAAACTCCCTTTATGAGCTTGGAACTGACGGTGAAAGAGTTGGAGAGGACATTAAGGATGGTAATTCGATTCGTATAAGCGACAATGTTCATAAATTAGCTTCAAAAAAGCCGCTGCTTAAAGGTGTCAGATACAAAATTACAGTCGACGGAATTGAATACAAGTTTTATGGAATTGTGCCGGAGATAATATCTCCGTTATCTCATTCAAAGGAGATAATAAGCTTCAGGATAAAAGGCATTGAAAGCAATGCAAAAATTGATAACAACAATAATAAAATAATTCTGACTTTGCCGAAAGGCACGAACCTGAAGAAGCTGGTGCCAATAATCGAAGTATCTCCTTATGCCGATATTACCCCAGGGTCGGGAGTTGAGCAGGATTTTACCGGGACTGTAGTTTATAAGGTTACCGCCGAAGACGGTTCGACCCGAAATTACACAATCAATGCAAGTTTGCCTCAGAATTCCGAAAACTATATAATATCCTTTAAATTCGAAGGCATAAAAGTTTATGAGACTAATATTTCTGAGGGAAGTAAGAATACAGTATTCATGAAAGTACCATATTACACTGATGTTGAAAAACTAGTGCCAGTATTGATTCTGTCGGAGGACGCTTCGGTAACGCCGGAGGCTGGTGCAGAGATGGATTTTAGCGAACCTGTAAAGTTTACCGTCACTGCCCAAAACGGAGAGAAGAGAACTTATATTGTTACTGTGGAAAAGGATCAAAGTCCTGAGAATTTTATTACGCATTTCTCCTTTCCGGGGATTAGCATTAAGGATAGTGTGGAAATTGATAACGAGTCCCGAATTATAAGTGTGACCGTGCCCTATGGGACAGACTTGACCGGTATTAAGGCTTCCTTCAAGTGTTCGGCTAAAGCCGTGGTTATGATAGGGGATAAAGAACAAGAAAGCGAAGAAACGATAAATGATTTTTCCGGGGATGTTATCTATACCGTTATTGCAGAAAATGGTTCAAGAGCGCGGTATACTGTGAAAGCAAGCGTTGAGGCAAGCAAATATAAAAAAGAAATAGAAAGGTTTTCATTTAAGGGGCTGGATCCTGAGGTAGTAGGGGAAATAAATCAGGGTAAAAATGAGATAGTTTTACAGGTTCCTTACGGTACTGATCTGAAAGCTCTGGTGCCCTATATTAGTGTTACCCCCTATACTATAGTGAAGCCGGAGTCAGGGGAAGCCAAAGATTTCAGCAATCCTGTGGAATACAGAGTTGTGGCACCCGATGGCTCTTCACGGGTTTATAAAGTAACTGTAACAGTTATAAAAAGTAGCGAAATGCTGATAAAGGAATTCGGGTTTGTCATACCCAAGGCCTCAGGAGTAATTGATGAAACTGCTAAAAGCATCAATGTAACAGTTCCTTTTGGTACTGACGTGACAAAACTGGCAGCGGTATTCAAAAGCTCCGATAACAGCATTGTTATGGTAAACGGCATCTTGCAGGAAAGCGGAGTTACTATAAACAGTTTTACGGAGAAGGTGGTTTATTCGGTCACTGCCGAGAATGGCTCAACCCAGAATTATGATGTAATCGTTACGGTTGCTGCCGGCGGCAGGAAAGGATGGCCGAGGCTTTGGCCAAATCCAATACATCATAATAAGGACAATTAGGTTTCGGGTATATTTTTATCACAATATTAGATACTAAAGACGGAGGTGATTTTTTGAATAATTTGACACAAAAGGAAAAGGGGTTGCTGCAGGATCAGAAGACCCATGAGGAGGTATGCGTAAAGAAATATAATGAATATGCAAACAAGGCAAAAGACTCCCAGTTAAAGCAACTGTTCAATACTATTGCGCAGCAGGAGCAGCAGCATCTCAATACTGTCAACGGAATAATAAACGGCCAGGTGCCTGATGCAAATCAAGGCCAGCAGCAGGGCACGCAAGGCCAACAGCCTGTAAAGACAGGAAGCGGGTGCAAGAGTGACGGAGAATTGTGCAATGACATACTTATGACTGAAAAATATGTTTCAGGCACATACGATTCGGCAATATTTGAATTTAGGGACTCAAACATCCGCCAAGCCCTGAACCATATACAGAAGGAGGAACAGCAGCACGGGGAGAGTGTCTTCAAGTATATGGAGAGCACAGGACTGTACAATCCGCAATAAAACTATTAATTGCCTTTTCCGGTTAACCGGGAAGGGCAATTAATTTTTTACATTACCTATTTACTGCCACACAGTTGCCACAGTTTCCCATAGTCCCATAGTTGCCGTCCATAAAATATTCTTTACAATATTAAAAAATGGTGATATACTTTTATGCAAGTATATACAGAATATTTGAAATATATTCAATTAACTGAATCTATAATTTTTAGGAGGAAGCTCTTTATTTTTGCCCGTTATCCCGGTTCGAACCTATAGCCCCAGGGCATGGGCGTCTAAAATAACAACAATTGAAATACCTTTTAAGGTATTTTATTCGTATTATACATTCTGGAAAATATTTCATCCTGGGCGATAACTTTAGTAATGCCGTGTTTTATCTACCCTTATTATGACAAATAACATTTTACTATTATGTGCTTGAACCCGATGGTCTTATTGCAGAACTTAAATGGCTAACGGGATAAAATATATAATGATAGGGAGGAAGAATTGATGGCAAAAAGACTTTGGATCTTGGCATTTGTAGTTGTATTAATAGCGTCAGGGGTTGTTGGCTGTTCTCAGCCTGCCGCACCACCGAGCGGCGGTGAGGAGAACAAGGGAGCATCCGAGGCACCGAAGTTTGACGGCGAAATTCTCTTAGGAATCATGGTGCCTGTCACAGGGTCAGAGGCTACATATGGCAAGGATATGGAGAATGCAATCAAAATTGCCGCAGAAGAAATAAACGCGGCAGGAGGAGTCTTGGGCAAGGAGCTGAAATTCACCTTGGGGGATGACGGCTGCGATCCGCAAATGTGTACTGCAGCAGCAAGTAAACTAGTATCGTCGGAAGTCGTGGCTGTACTTGGAGGCTATTGCTCCGGGGCAACCATACCTGCATTGAAGATTTACGGGGATGCCAAGAAACCCTTTGTAATTCTGGCGGCAAACTCCACACAGTTAATTGATGAAAACCCAGGCTGGGCATTTATGATAAACAGCCCCGGCTATCACCAGGCAGATGCTGCGGCTAACTGCTTTGAAAACCTCAAAGTTAACAAACTGGCCTTAGTGCACCAGGGAGACGGTTTCTCCGAGAACCTGGCACAGCTGACAAAGGTAGAATGGGAAAAAAGAGGCCATTCAGTTGTGGCATATGACGTAGTCAATAAAGGAGAACAGGACTTCTCGTCACTGGTTACCAAGATAAAGTCCTCCGGAGCAGAAGGAGTCTATTGGACGGCTTACCATGCAGACGGAGCTCTGCTTATAAAGCAGCTTCGTCAGGGAGGATATACCGGTGAGATAACGGTTGCTGACGGTTCCAGCTCGGTACAGCTTCTGGAGATTGCAGGAGCGGCCGGCGAAGGCGTATATTGCACATCGCCTCCGGTTGTTGATTTCCTGCCGGCAGCCAAACAGTTCATTTCCGCATACCATGCGAAACACAACCAGGAGCCGGGCCCCTATGCGGGACTTGCCTATGACGGGACCTATCTTCTGGTGGATGCTATAAAAAGAGCCGGAAGCATCGATCCGGATGCAATTAAAAATGCACTGTCAGCGACGGATAAATTCCAGACCCTTTCCGGCACAGTCACCTTTACACCGCAAAACGTACTCGAGGAAAGTAACTTCATTACCATAAAAGGCGAAGGAGGCAAATGGGTTCTGGTAGAATAAACCTATTAACACAAGACGGGGGCATTTGGCCCCCGTCCTGTGCGTACCTCCAATTTACGAAAGGGTGAGCTTATGTCATTACAAGAAATAGTCGTTCAGCAGATTGTTAACGGCTTGCTTCTGGGGTCGTTTTACGGGCTGGTTGCTCTGGGCTATTCAATGGTTTACGGTATTGTCAAGCTGCTAAACTTTGCCCATGCGGATGTCTATATGGTGGGGGGGTTTTGCAGCTTAACTTTGTTGACATTTTTCGGGAAAACCTTTTTAGGTAATGGTTGGGCAGGAATAGTTGTTTCCATGCTGATTACCATGATAGTTGTGGGACTCTTAGGTGTTATTATCGAAAGAGTTGCATATAAGCCTCTGCGGAATGCGCCGCGACTTTCACTTCTAATTACCGCACTGGGTGTTTCAATGATTCTTTATAACTCGGTAATGGTTATCACCGGGGGTGAGTATAGGGCATACAAAACCGGATTGGGTTTTCAGGGGATATCGATAGGCAGTATCTTTATTACCCATACCCAGGCTATTTTGATAGTGGCAGCGATTGCACTTATGCTGGTCCTTCACCTTTTTATAACAAGGACGATGTATGGAAAGGCGATGAGAGCGATATCAATGGACCTTGACTGCTGTCGTCTTATGGGAGTTAACTGTAACAAAATTATTGCCCTTACATTTTTCGTAGGTACGGCGCTGGCTGCTTCTGCGGGAACAATGGCAGGGGTGTATTACGGAAGTTTGCACTTTTTTATGGGTTTTGTAATCGGCATAAAAGCTTTTACTTCAGCAGTTATTGGCGGAATAGGAATAATTCCCGGTGCAATGCTGGGAGGTCTGCTGCTGGGTCTTTTGGAATCCTTCGGGACGCAGATCCCTTTTATAGGCTCGGAGTGGAAGGATGTATTTTCCTTTTCAATACTGATTATTATTCTGATATTCAAGCCAACGGGGCTTTTAGGTAAAAAAGAAAGTGAGAGGATGTAGAGGCTATGAAGGAAAACCAGGTTGACATACAGACTGCAGCCGCTCAGACAGCTACCAAACAAAAAAATCCTTTAGTTCAGCTTATTGACAGGTTATATGAGTTGTTTGACAATAAAAAGATACGTTTTATTGTATTAGCTGCCGCCGTAGCTGTGCTGCTTTATTTGCCTATGAGGACAAGCATGTACTTTATGGAAGTAATGACCAACGTATGGTTTTATGTGGTTATGTGCCTTGGCCTTAACATAATAGTAGGATTTGCCGGGCTTTTGAGCCTTGGTTATGCCGCTTTTTTTGCCGTTGGGGCCTATACTACCGGGATACTAATCCTGCACTATGGAGTAAATTTTTGGCTTACACTCCCGGTCAGTGTTCTGATGGCGGTAATAGCGGGGCTGGCAATAGGCACGCCCACATTAAAGCTGAGAAGTGATTATCTTGCCATAGTTACATTAGGATTTGGCGAGATGACCAGACTGGCGGCAAGAAATTTGGAAATAACCGGACGCGCCACCGGGTTAGTAGGAATAAGCAGGCCTTCTATATTTGGCATGACTCTATATAAGATAAACCATTTCTATTACGCATTTTTACTGCTGGCTATCCTGGCAATATTTGTTTCGTATAGGCTGCAGGATTCCAGGATTGGAAGAGCATGGAAGTGCATCCGGGAGGATGAGGATGCCGCAGAGGCTATGGGTATCAATGTGGTTGCAATACGTCTGTTTGCATTTGTAATAGGGTCTGTTTTCGGGGCACTGGCAGGCTCTTTCATGGCGGTTAAAATGACGGCTATTTCACCCGATTCCTTTTTATTTACCCAGTCGGTTATGATTCTGCTGGCAGTGGTGCTTGGGGGAATGGGGAAGATTCCCGGTGTAATACTTGGAGCGTTTGCTATGGTTATTTTCCCTGAGATTTTCAGAGGGATCGGCCAGTACAGGATGCTGATCTTCGGTTTGCTGTTGCTGGTATTAATGATTTACCGTCCCCAGGGACTGTGGCCGGAACGCAGTGGCGGATACTCAGCGAAGGGTAAAATTTGAAACGGACGGGGTGATTTAAGGTGATTTTAGATATTAAGGATTTAACATTAAGGTTCGGAGGACTTACGGCGGTTAACAAAGTCAGTTTCGGTATCGAGGAGGGTTCCATAGAAAGCCTTATTGGGCCTAATGGGGCTGGGAAAACATCGCTTTTTAACTGCCTGACCGGTTTCTATAAAGCTCAGGAGGGGGATATACTGTTCCAGGACCAAAGCGTTATGAGACTGAAACCCCACAAAATTACCATACTTGGGATGGCAAGAACCTTTCAGAACCTTCGTTTGTTCAAGAACCTGACAGTAATGGAGAACATAATGTCCGGCATGCATTGCCGTACTTCCTCGGGTTTGGCGGGAGCCGTCATGCGGTCTCCGGGCCAGAGAGCCGAAGAAAAAAGGATCAGGGAAGTAGCAACGGAATGCATGGAATTTATCGGCATTCTGGATAAAAAGGATATGGTGGCAAAAAACCTGCCTTATGGGGACCAAAGAAGGGTGGAATGGGCAAGAGCACTGGCGACGCAACCCAAGCTCCTGCTGCTTGACGAGCCTGCCGCAGGGCTTAACTACGATGAAAAAATGCAGCTCGTAGAGCTTATAAGGCGTATTCGGGATGAGAGAAAAATAACCGTATTTCTGATTGAGCATGACATGGGGCTTGTTATGAAGGTTTCGGAGAAAATATTCGTAATAGACTACGGCACAAAAATTGCAGAGGGAACCGTCCAGGAAGTACAGAATAACCCCAGGGTAATCGAAGCATACCTTGGGAAAGAGGAGGAAGACGCCATATGAGTGAAGTAGTCCTTTCTTTGAAAAACCTTGAAACCCGATATGGACAGATTTATGCGCTAAAGGGTATCAGCCTGGATGTATATGAAGGTGAAATAGTGACGCTACTCGGCTCCAATGGCGCGGGCAAGAGCACAACCCTTAAAACAATATCCAGTCTGGTGCCGGCATGCGGCGGTAAGGTGGAGTTTTACGGCAAAGATATTACAAATGCTCCGCCTCATTCAATCGTCGAAATGGGCGTAATACATGTTCCTGAAGGACGTAGGATTTTTAAGGAACTAACCGTTACGGAAAATCTTGAGATGGGATCCTTTACATTAAAGGATGATGTCGAAAGAAAAAGAAGGATGGATAAGGTATTTGAACTGTTCCCGGTACTGGCGGACCGGTACAAACAAATGGGGGGACTTCTCTCAGGCGGGGAACAGCAGATGCTTGCCATAGGGCGTGCGCTGATGACCGAACCGAAGGTACTTCTCCTGGATGAGCCTTCTATGGGGCTTGCTCCAATAATAGTCCAGGGAATAATGGATATAATAAAAAGGATTAATGGGGAAGGGACTACGGTCCTTCTTGTAGAGCAAAACGCAAAGGCTGCCCTCAAGCTTGCACACAGGGGATATGTGCTGGAGACAGGTGAAATAGTGATGGAAGGCAAGGCGGATGCGCTTAGCAAAGACGACAGCATTGTAAAGGCATATCTTGGACACTAAGATAATTAAAAGGATGCCGGGAGTAAGAATTCTCCCGGCTTATTTCTTTAAGCAGTGGGGACGGTTCTTTTTGCTTTTCTTTACTTGCATGGAATAATATGGTACAATCCTTTTTGGGGGGTGAAATTATGCCTAGACAAGCCAGAACTCAAAGCCCAACGGAATATTACCATGTAATGATGCGGGGAAACAATAGGGAAAACATCTTTGTTGCAGATGAACAAAAGAGGTTTTTTCTGGAATCACTAAAAAGACAGGAAGAGAATCAACTAATTGATATTGCTGCATATTGCTTCATGGATAACCACGTACACATTGTTATTAAAGCCGTTCCGTCAGATTTATCAAAAGCTATTAAAAGTATAAATATAAGATATGCCATGAACTTCAATGGAAAACGAGATAGAATAGGACATGTATTTCAAGACCGATATAAAAGTGAAGCAATAATTGATGATAAATATTTGCTCCAAGCAATTAGATATATACATAATAATCCAATTAAGGCAAAAATGGTTAAGTCACTTGAGGACTATTATTGGAGTAGCTACAATGAGTACGTAAAAGAGGGTTCTATTATAAAATCACAACAGAGAGAGTTTATATTAGGTTACTTTAGCAATGATGTGGGGCAGTTTATAGCATTTCATAAGCAAAAAGATAATCAAGAGTATATGGAAATAAAAGAAGACATTTTGAAAAACAGAATTGAGCAGGCTCAGGAAATAATATCAGTATATTTTTCAGAAAAGGGTTTAGTTGAAGCCAAGCAGTTTAATAGAAATGCGGTTTATACAGAAGAGATGGTTCAAAGACTCTTGATAAAAAGCATATAAGGAGGTTTCTTAATGAAACAGACACTATTCGTATTGCTGGCGTTGCTGTTGGCGCTGGGACTAGCGGCCTGCGGCGCTCCCGCCGCAACGGCTACTCCGTCGCCGGAAGCGTCAGAATCCACCAACGCGCTTACTCCGG
>JAKPKE010000068.1 GCA_029553855.1 Bacillota bacterium
GCGCTGATGGTACTTGGGGGGTAGCCCCCTGGGAGAGTAGGTCATTGCCAAGAGACTTTTCATTTAATTATTGCCGCTTAATCAGCGGCATTTTGATTTAAGTATTTGGAGAGGGTATCCCATTCCCTTCGGTCGGAGATCAGTCAAAGCCCGTGAGACCTTTCATTTAATAAATGCTAGAAAAAATGAAGAATTGCTGATTTTGAGTAGTATAAATCGTTAATTTCAAAGTCTAGATTTCAGTCTTGGTATAGACTACAGTTTTAAATTTGGCCTAGGTCTTTGTTTTCTTTCGGTGAAAGTAAGGAAAGAATAAATACTATTCCTCCTCCTATAAGTGATGCACCGAAAGAAACCCAATAATCTGAAGTGGTTGTCGCATAAAACCCCATTGTAGATATTCCAAACATGGTACCAGCAGTAAATGCCATTAATATCAACAAGATGCAAAATGCTATGATGGTAACTATCTTTTTATGCTCAGGGGCAATAATTTCCATAAATAACACAAACCAAAAACCTTGTAATAGCGAGCGAATAGCATTATATAACCAAATGCTCATGTCGATTTTATTACCAAAAGGAAAGAGAGTATAAAATATTGTAGTAATTATTGCAGTCCATACATATGCGAGTAAATTTCCAATTAATATAGCCGCAATGATGCTTAATGGAACTGTTAATAACCATCGTATCCAATAATACGCATTTCTTTTCACAGCGACCTCACCTAGTTTTCCAAATATATTAGTATCTATGAAATCATATTTTGCAAGCGCAAATCTTGGATGATTAAAAACTGATCTTTCTTATTACCTCTTCATAATAATTATAAATGAAATCATTATTGTAGAAACGATGAACCGTTAAGGTTCTGGTTTTTCTTTATGCTCATATGGGAGAATTCAAATCTGACAGGTTTGCAGTTAATTATCTCCGATCTTCGACTAATGTATGGCGTTTGTGGTTTCGGTATCTGGGACCCTTCGGTCGGAGGCAGGTCAAAGCCCTTGAGACTTTTCATTTATTCATTGCCGCTTTATCAGCGGCATTTTGATTTAAATATTTAGAGAGGGCAGCCCACATCCAAAACCTGAGTTTATCAGCATGCCGGCACTAGGGTCGGGCACAGCATCCGCTTTGCCCGGAGCGCGGATTCATGACCAGCGGCTGAAGCTTGTGCACGGCTCAGACCGCCTGGCTGAGCACCACTTCAATGACCCGGTCTTGCTCCGCGTCTGTCAGGTTGTAGAAGAATGGCAGGCGCACGAGCTGGTCGCTGACGCGTTCGGTGACCGGGCAGTCTCCGGCTTTCCCGCCAAAGCGCAAGCCCATGTCCGAAAGGTGCAGCGGCAGGTAATGAAATACGCTTAAGATATCCCGCTCTTTCAGGCGCTCGATAAAGCTCTGCCTTTGGGCGAGCGTGGGAAACAGCAGATAGTACATATGGTAGCTTTGCTGGCAGTTTGATGGGATGAACGGCTGTCGCAC
>JAKPKE010000069.1 GCA_029553855.1 Bacillota bacterium
GTAATATTCTTCGTTGATAAAGAACCTACAGCTTCTTCTGCTGCATCACCAGTAATAACAACTTTTTCTCCCGTCTGATCCACGTATTTCAAAGGATTATTCGCACAATAGGTATAAGGACTAATGCTAGGATATTTCTCAAACATCGGGTCACGGCTTATAAAAGTCGGCGGTGCATAGTACCTTGCACTGTAATAGTACATATTATTTTCTTCATCCAATTCCTTGGCGTTGAAGGCATAATTGGGCATAGGTGAATCATGGAAAGTGGGGTTATAATCACTTATGATTTCTCCGAAAGGTGCATAAAGCATTCCCTGGGTGATATTGGAACTATTATTGGTTACCATGCCGGTACTTCCCAAATGATCGGGGTGGTAGAAGAAAAGAGCTGTTTCTATTCCGCTTCCGGATAAATTGCATAAATTTGTATCGGGATAGGGTATGGGAAGTACATCTATCACTTGGTTCCCATGGATGAGTTCGCTTAGTTCTTCTTTCATTTCAACGTATTGCCTGTCTCCTCTTTCATCTAAATAAGTTGAATCTAACTTATTGCCTATCTGATTAGCTTCCGTGCAAAGATCTTGGCTAAATCCGTTGCCAATTTTACTCGCTATGCGTAACGCATCGGCGTAATAATGTTTGGTATATTCCCCGTTTTGATTCATATTCAAATAGCCGTTGGGATAGAGCATCATCTTGTCTATTTGCAGCGATACATTCATCCCTCCGGTTTGGTTTGTCCATGAACCGGCACTGAATATGTCATATTTATAGGTTCGTTCTCCCGAAGCATCGTAGCCATAATAACCATAACGTTCGCCATTATAGGAATAGGCTTTCATACAGTTAAAGGCATTGAAAGGAAAGCCCCTCCTAAGCTCCCCAAAGGGGAGGGATTGCGACACAGCATATTGAAACTTATTACTATTGTAGACGAGACTCATTGGTTTTAAATTTCACTTTGCAAAGATATTATTTATTTTAACAGAATTACATAATTTTCAAAATTAACAAAATGA
>JAKPKE010000073.1 GCA_029553855.1 Bacillota bacterium
CAGCTGCTTCGTTGCATCATCATCCGCAAAGACAACCTTTAAGGTTACATCTGGCGCATTGTTCTTCTGCCACTCCCACATACCAGCGGTTATATACTGTATAAAACCGCTCTGATTTCCTTGCATCGTGATTCCTATCACGATTTTTTTAGGAGCCGCCCCTACGATTCCCAAGCATAGAACTAACATTAGCAATATAGTTGCTATTGTCTTCATTTTACTTTTCATCTATCTGCCTCCTCATCAATATCGAGATCCAAAATAGATCCCGCTTATCAAAGCTTTACAAAAATGCTTATCCTCACCTCCTTATGTCTTCTCTCGCTGTATGGATCTTGCCAATTGCAAAACATAGAAACGTCTATATGACATCAACACAAATAGCCTTACTCAAAATTATTTACTATGCAAGTAATTAGCTATATTTAGACAATTACCTCTCTTTATCATTTATCAATACTTATTGCGGATTATACAACAGCATTTCATATATGTCAACAATATTGAAGATTAAGATTGTCAATCTAGCTAATTGCAGGATGCAGAAGAATAGGGATAAAATAAAAATAGTTTTATATTTTGAAGTGGATATAGGAAATTGCCTAAGAATGGTATTCTAAAGCCAATAATCTGTTGGCAACTGAGATTGCTGTAAGGTTCTGCTTAAAGAAGGGGTAGAAGATTATGGATAAGAAATTTCATCAAGTGTTTTGGGCTTCTGCCCTTTTGGCAGTCGCACTAGTCGTGATGGCTATCATTGTTGTTAATGGTTTTGTGCAGGTGCGCGGGGCGCAGGATACAATCAGCGTCACGGGAAGCGCAAAGGAACCGGTAGAATCGGACATTTCCGTGTGGAGCTTTTCAGTCAACATTCGTGGGAATAGCCTCCAGGCTGTGTATTCCGACCTAAGAACAGCCATACCCAAGGTCGATGCATTTTTAGCCACGCAAGGCATACCGGCCGAAGAGATCATCACTAGTGCCATAAACGCGGGCAGTAATATCTATTTTGACGAAGATCAACAA
>JAKPKE010000090.1 GCA_029553855.1 Bacillota bacterium
TCCGCTTTTGTGGTGGTTTGAGAAAAATCTATTCTCTCTATAAGCCAAATCTTTATATCATCGGGAAACGGCAAAGAATTGACGGTAGCGATAATCGCTTCTTCTACCGAATCCAGATTGGGTACCAATGCTTCCGCCATATGCTCAATCTTTTCATGTATGTTGTTATAGAAACTGGTTCCCACCAATAAATCTCTGATGGGCTGAGCGAATTTAAAGGAGAGAAAAATACTTAAGATGGTAGTCAGCAATCCATATGCCGACATGATGATTCCCCTTATTCCTCCCAAAATCATGGAAACAATTATTATTAATATTAAGATATAGTCTGCTACATTCATCATTTATCTCCTTCTCTATATATTCTCCCACACTTCATATAAATCATCAATCCACAGTTATCTAATACTTATAAACAATCACATTCCTTGACGTTAATATGGCAAGTCTGTGACTGCCTATCGCTATTACCTGTTGTATAAGCGAATCGGTTTCCACTGAATGGAAATCATTTCCCTTAAGCGTAAACATGCTCAAGGTCTGTGCTTTCCAGATTACCAGTTTATTCTCGAAAACCGAAAATCCCTGAACATCCTCTTGTAATGCTTTTTTCCATGCCAATGTGCCGTCGGAACCTATCTTAAATATCCTGTCTTCACCGTCTATTATACCATATCCGTATGCTTGGTTTTCATATCCTTTGATATAAACAATCTGTTGATCTTTAAAAACCGAGGTCTTTTCCATTACTTTATCTATCAGCAAAACATCGGTATCATTGGCCACAAGAAATCTTCCGTCTTGTAAACATACCGTTTTGGGCAGGAACCCGTCCAATGTGATACCTGCTATCGGAGTGGGTTTCCCTATTTCAAATACTTCTATATGTGTTTTTGACATATCATCGGGGACACAGGAAACAACCGCAAACTGCTCCTTATCATCAAACATGTCAAGATAAACGGGATATCTTTCGGAATATTGTATATCGTTCTTGTATCCGTCGGGTATTATGAGGTTTGTCTGATATATCGAACAGTATACCGCTCCGAGGTATCCTTGTAAGCCTTCGCAAAGTAAAAACATATATTCATCAAATGCGAATACATATGTTATGGCGGTTTTTGCCGTATATTCATCTACCTTCTTACCTTCACAAAAAACGGTGTACGATGTGGCACCTTTATCATATACCACTACATGCGTATCGGAATAGGCAATCTTTGTATCGGTATAGGAAAGAAGATAAGAGCGTAAAAACTCTCCGTTGCTTTTGAAAATGGATAAGTTGTTGTCGGTACAGATATATATATACCCGTTTTCCGATGCAACAACACTTCCCGTCACTACGGGAATTGTGTATTGTACGCC
>JAKPKE010000115.1 GCA_029553855.1 Bacillota bacterium
TACATGGATGTTTATAGGAGGGGTGGAAAATGATTAATCAAGTAGCATTATGCAAGCTTATTACGGTAGGCGGGAGAAACATAGTCAACATAAAAGAAAATAGTTTCCAATACTGCAACGGTTATATGATGGCAGAATGTGACTATGGCAATAATAAGGTGCTATCAAGACTTTTCAGAGTTGGCGCAATACAAGCAGGAAAAACGCTAAAGGCACTGGAAACAGCAGACCTCGCAGAGATATTGCAACGGCCCGGAGAAATCCCGGCAAGGCGTACAAAGTACATGATACAGACAGATAGATATGATAAATCGGTAGCAACAATATTTGAAGCCAATAATCACTATTACACATACAACAAAGCATACATAGATATATTCGAGAATGTTACATATACCATAACGCCGGAAGGAGAAAAAGCAATATTGAAGGTGTATGAGGGCAAAAACCTTGCAGGCATTGTACTGAACATGAGGGTAGAGAAGGAGTTGAAAGAAGAAATACAGCAGATTGAACTATAAAAGAAGCCCCTACAAAGGGGGCAAATAGAAATTGTCAAGTCAAGTATAACAAATGACAAGGGGGTAGTCAAATGTCATACAGTAAAACACATGAACTCTACAAGAAAATAGATAGGCTAAAAGGTCTCATTGAAGATATACAGGCAGTTATCCTTGAAGAAGAAACAGACATAGCAGACGAAATAAGAGACCTTATAGCTGAATACGAGGGGGAAGAATAGTGGAATACATAGAGATAGACGATCAAGAAGTTGAAAAATATGAATACATACTAAACAACGAAGATAGAGAAGCCGGAGAACAGGAGCCCCATGTAAAAATCGATGTAGATGGAGAAATATTACGATCAGGCAAGACCAAGGCTTTAATCATAATAATGCCACACTATGACAATGATATTCCGCAAATTATCAATGTAGGGTTAGACCACAAAGGGATTGAAAAAGCATTAGACATAGCAGATGGAACATTTTTCGATGATACAAGAAAAGCAGAAATAAAAAGGCTTGAACAAGAAGTATACAGGCTAGAATTGCAATTAGAAAAGGCAAGGGAGGAAAGTATGTATGGCAACTCTTACTGAATTATCAGAAACAGGCTTGCTAATAGCATACTACCTCAATATCAAACAGCAAAGGGAATTAAGGGCAAAACAGCGAGAAATCGAGGAACATATGGAACAAAGATATGCCGGATTATTGGACAAGTTTAAGCGTGGAGAATTAGAGATATTTGAAAAAGGAGGGGGAGAGGATGAACATATATGCGAAACTCCAAGCCTGTAGGGTAGAACTACAGCAAATGAATATAAAGAAGTCAGGGAAGAATGATTTTGCTAAATACGACTACTACGAATTAGGCGATTTTCTACCAAAGATAAACGAGTTAATGCTAGGTAAGAACCTAACAAGCAATATCAGCTTCACGAATGAACTCGCAACTTTAACTATCATAGATACGGACAAGCCAGAGGACACTATAGTATTTACTTCTCCAATGTCAGACGCAAGCCTTAAAGGTTGCCACAACGTGCAGAACCTAGGCGCAACACAAAGCTATCTCAGAAGATATTTATACATGAATGCTTTTGAAATAGTTGAGCATGACGCACTAGACGCAACTACAGGCAAAGAAGGGAGCAAAACAGATGCGCCGCCAAAATCTCCGACAAACAATGGCGAGATAATCAGTAAAGCACAGGCGGGAAGAATATATGCAATTTCCGGCGGTAGTGCAGATATATGTACAACCGTACTTAAACAATTCGGCTATAACAAGTCAACAGAAGTGCAGAAGAAGGACTATGACGAAATATGCAAGGTTGTAGAGGAATTTAGAAAGGATGCTGATGCACTAAAGGACGGATTACCGTGGAAGTAAGACAATGTGCTGAATGTGGCTCCTGCTATTGCATAGAAAAGCATCATGTATTCGGTGGTCCTAATCGTAAAATATCTGAAAAATATGGTATGGTAGAGGATTTATGCCCTACCTGCCACAGAGGAAACAGCAAAGAAAAGAAGGGAATACATTTCAATAAAGAAATGACATTGCGATACAAGCAAAAACATCAAAGGTTGTTTGAGGAAAAGTATGGACACGAAATGTTTATGCAGTTGATAGGTAGGAACTATTTGTAAGGAGGGGTAAAAGTGAAAGCACTATCAAGCAACATAGAAATATCATATACCGAATCAGGAAATCAGAAACTTACTTTTACCCTTACCCAAAAGCAAGATGTAAGCGATTTAAAAGCGATTGTAGCCAACGGAAAACTTCTGGCAATAGAAATATCCAAAGCCAAAAAGAAAAGGAGCCTAGACAGCAATAGTTACCTCTGGGCGCTATGCCAAAAGATAGCAGAAGTAATACATAGTACAAAAGAATTAGTATATCAAAAATTCATTCGTGATGTAGGGCAATTTGAGATAGTACCTATAAAAAATGAAGCTGTTGAACGGTGGATTGAGGTATGGAACAGTAAGGGATTAGGGTGGTTTGCGGAGGTAATGGAAGATAGTAAGTTACCAGGATATAAAAAAGTAATAAGCTATTATGGCAGCTCAGTATACGATCAAAAGGAAATGTCGGTACTGTTGGATGAAGTGGTAAGGGAATGTAAGGAAATGAATATAGAAACCTTACCGCCGGATGAAATAAGGGCACTAAAAGAAAGTTGGAAGTAAAAGCTGCCTATTCCTTGGCAGCTTCCAACTCCTTCTCAACCAATCGGCATATTTCAGCAGACACGCTTCTGTGATTCTTCTTTGCCAGTACCTTCAACTGCTCATACAACTCTTTAGGCATATTCACAGAAACGCTTGCATGAGTGTCTGGATTAATCGGCATAATATCCCCTCCCAATAACTATTATACACAGTCCACAGAA
>JAKPKE010000153.1 GCA_029553855.1 Bacillota bacterium
GCTTCGCAGATCTAAGTCGCTCCGCAAATGCTACGCTTTAAATCAAGGAATGTCGGTCTTATTTCCTGTGGAAATAAGTTGGTGGGGACAATAGGGCTCGAACCTATGACCCTCTGCTTGTAAGGCAGATGCTCTCCCAGCTGAGCTATGCCCCCGCTAAAACTTGCGACATCACATAGTATAACTTACAGATGATACAAAGTCAAAACTTAAATTTTTACATTTCTTACATTTATCAATTTAATGCACAAGATTCCTTTAAAAATCTTTGCCATACTATGTGACATATATATTGTTGCTTTTTCTGAAACGCTTATTCTTTTATCAGTTTACATTCAAGTGCGCCACCAGCGTACTTGTGCGCCGATTTCGTATCTCACGTAGTGAGATAAATTTCCTTACGAAATCGTGTGCATCCGCCGGAGGCTATATCATCAGTGGAGATTGACAGCGGGAATCATCTCCACTGATGATATATTTCATTACATGCTCCAAAGCAACAGAAATGTTTTCCCTTAATATTATATCACTTTTACTATCATAAAAGGTTTCCCCAATATTAATTATGATAAGCCTTTTGCATATGTCCGCCAGATAATTGACGGGAGATACGGACAGACTGGAGCCGACTACGATAAGTAGTTCGGCTGCCTCCACTTTCTTTATGCTCTCAAAGAAGCATTCCGGAAGCATGTCTCCAAAAAGAACAACATCGGGTCTTATTATTCCTCCGCATCTGCACATTGGAGGAATTTCCCCTTCCAGCACTTTTTTCTCTACGTCTGCTGTATCAAATTTCCTTCCGCATTTAACACAGCTGCATGTTCTTGTAGTTCCGTGGACTTCATATACATTTTTGCTCCCTGCCTTATAGTGGAGACTATCAATGTTTTGAGTAACAACAAGATCTATGAGACCCAGTTCTTCCATTTTTGCAATAATATAATGAGCCTTGTTGGGGGCAGCATCCTTCATGGAAGTAATTATCTTAAAGCCTAAGTTGTAGAATTTCTTGGGAGAATTATAAAGCACCTCAGATGACAAAGCCTCCATCGGGTTTACTTTTTCCCAAAGGCCGCTGCCCGGGCTTCTGAAATCTGGAATTCCGCTTTCTGTAGATATGCCTGCGCCGGTCAATACCACTGCTGTTTTGCTTTTTTTAATTATCTGTGCAGCCTTTTCATAAATATCCATGCAATTAATCCTTCCAAAAATGAATTTAACAACAACAGCCGCATATAGCGGCTGTTTATTGATTTAGCAATGCTGTCTATCAGTTGAATCGCTTTTAGGCAGCTGACCCTTCTTCTTACTGGTTATCAGCCCCCCAATTCTTCCGGTTTCTTCTGCTGTCAGCCCTCCCCAGCCTACTTTTGAAAGCTTTTCTCCAAGGCCAAGCTCGTTGGCTATTTCGTATTTCATTGCATCACCGGGGGTGAGAATAAATCTTCTCTTCTTTACTTTATCAGCTTTCATAATATCACTCCTATATATATTTCGTGCCAGACAAATTACATTGAATTCAAATGGCACGAAACATTTTCCGCCATTCATATATAGCAATATTATGCAGCTTTTTGATAATACTATTCAATACTATTATGTAAGCTATACAGAATCAATCTCTGAACAGATAAACTGATCTTCTCCTTTTTTTCCTTTTTGTAGCTCTTCCTATAAGAAAACCGGCCAGAAAGCTTAATACTATATATGTCCACCGGCTTTCTCTCATCGTGGTAAGGAACGCTATCAAGGCCCCAAGAATATCAAAGCCTTTAGATGTCTTAACCGGATTATCGGTCCTTGGTATTACACCTGGCTGCCCTTGTTCTGCCTCCTTAAGCTTGTATCCATTCTGATTCAGCCAAGAATATAGATATGGATAGCCTTGCTGGATTTCCGGTATAAGCTGTTTAAGCACCATATCAATACCTTCGTTATCTCCAATGGTATTACACGCCTCTATTTTGTCAATCAGTATCTTATATCTTATCCTGCTTGGATAAAGTTTGGTTATGTCCAGCCTATCCAAAGCATTCAGGTATTCCTCATTATTGCCCAATAGTCTGAAACACTCAGCTTCGATATATTTTACCTGTTCAATGCTTAGATTACTGTCTGAAGGTGCATTAATGTATTCATTGCAGAGTGTCAATGTTTCATTATAATTGCCGTTATTAAAATTCCGGACTATTGCTTTCGGCTTTTTATATACGCTGGCGCTGAGCTTGTCTAAAATCATTTTATCGATGGGCTGGTACTTAATCGAAATACCCCTTCCATACCCATTATCATAGGAAAGTCCAATAATCCCTTTATCTGATATTTCCTCCTGATTAATTCCAACAAGCTCAATTATGTTATATGGTCTAAAATCAGCAAGCTCCAATTCAAATCTTACATTTTTGCCCGATATCGCATAAGGATAGTTTCTATCATGAAAAAAGCTCAAGGGATATATATCATTATTATCTTTACTCATTTTTGCTTCAATAGTTACTCTTATAGTTCGAGTTTGGTCCGGTGCAAATGCCATGTTGAATAAATACCATAGGTCCCCGGGCACCTGAAGATTTTCTGCCTTGTAGGTATTTTTAACGTATGAAGTATTTCTTGTCTTATAACTCAAAAATTTGCTTCCATCGTGAACAGCAAATTTATATACCCCGTTATCCGGATAGCCGAAATTTACGGTAATACTTTTGTCTGAATTGCATTTGATTGTATATTCATATACGGCGGCTACATTACCTCCGTTTATTGATATATTAGTGATTTCTTCAGAAATACTAACCTCAGATGAGTTAAGATTATACAGCCCGTAGCCCTTCCAGCCAATGTTGGTACTATCTGCAAATACTGCAGCTGCGGACATCATTATTAACAGTATAGAAAAAAAAGCCAATTTAATACCTTTATACATGTTTTCACCCCCGTTTTGATTTTAGTGCGGTGATTACAACATTATAAATCTACAAGCTCTGCATATATATTATTGTATATTATTTAATTCCTCATTTCAAATATTTATCCTTCCAAAATCATAATTATAAATACTATATGTTTGATAACATATGGGATAAGGCAAATATTAGTTGTTGACACTTATTTTGCCCTATGGTAGTATTATTCTAATTTAAAAAAAGTTCCTATTCTGATATAGAGGCGCGCTTTCAAATAGTATGGATGTTTTTCAAAAGGTTGTGGTACCTGAATATCTACAAAGGTGAAAGCGCCGAAGGCAGAAATACACCACTATGTTCTGACCTGGTCCATACGCAAACAGTTTATGGACTGTCACCGGGGAGCCATGCACAGCCTCCGGTGGAGAGCTATGCATGAGTAAGTGTGTTTATTCAGTCTATTCTGAATGGATATATATTTCATGTCAGCTTTTGAGAAAGGGCTGGCATTTATTATTTTGCAGCACGTTTTGAAAAAATATATTTCAGCAGTGCTTAAACAGATTTTGTATAGGAGGGAGATTCAATGAACAAATATGATGTAGCAGTGGTTGGAGTGACCGGCATGGTAGGCAGCATGATTCTCAAGGTATTGGAAGAAAGAAATTTCCCAATTAAAAACCTTTATGCTTTTGCCAGTGCTAAATCAGCAGGCAGCAAAATAAAATTCAATAACAGGGATTATATTGTTGAAGAGTTAAACGACGGCTCCTTTGAAAGGCATATCGACATTGCCCTTTTTTCCGCAGGAGGTGAAACCAGTAAGAGATATTCTCCGATTGCAGCTTCAAAAGGCATTACTGTAATAGACAACAGCAGCACTTTCAGAATGAATGGTGATGTCCCTTTGATTGTACCTGAAGTAAATCCCGAAGCAGTAAATAGTAACTGCGGCATTATTGCAAACCCAAACTGTTCAACTATTCAGGCAGTAGTTGCTCTCAAACCGCTTCACGACAAATATCAAATAAAAAGAATAGTATTCTCGACTTATCAGGCTGTGTCAGGAACCGGGGTAAAAGGAGTTGTCGATCTGAAAGAAGGCATAGCGGGCAACGGTCCTAAGACATATCCCCACCCTATAGCCTATAATTGCCTGCCCCATATAGACGTATTCCTTGAAAATGGTTACACAAAAGAGGAAATTAAAATGATAGAGGAGACAAAGAAAATCCTTGGTGACCAAAAACTGAAAATTACAGCTACAACCGTTAGGGTACCGGTATACTACGGGCATTCAGAATCAATTAACCTGGAGTTTAAGAAGGACTTTGAAATCGATGAACTTAAGAAACTTTTGAATTGCAGCCCCGGAATAGTACTTCAGGATGACCCTGCAAATAGCGTTTATCCCCTTGCAGTAAATGCCGAAGGCAAAGATGAAGTTTTTGTGGGAAGAATAAGAAGGGATTACTCGGTAAAGTATGGAATTAACCTATGGGTGGTTTCGGATAATGTAAGAAAAGGTGCCGCCACAAATGCTGTACAGATTGCCGAGTTATTGATCAGAAAAGCATAAAAGTAAAATAATTATTTAGGAGGTTTTGAAATGGCAATATTTAAAGGCTCCGGAGTAGCAATAGTAACTCCTTTTAATAGCAAAGGGGTTGATTTTGAAAAACTGGGTAAGCTTCTGGATTGGCATGTAGACAATGGAACCGATGCAATAATAATATGCGGTACCACCGGTGAAGCTCCAACCATGTCGGACGGGGAAAAAAGGGAAGCATACAAATATACGGTGGAGAAGATTTCCGGAAGAATTCCGGTTATTGCCGGAACAGGCAGCAACGATACCCGGCATTCCATTGCTCTCTCGCAATATGCCGAGGAAGTTGGCTGTGATGGGGTACTTTGCGTTACTCCTTATTACAACAAAACAACACAAAAGGGACTTATTGCTCATTATACGGCAATAGCCGACTCTATCAACATTCCTGTAATAATATACAATGTCCCGGGCAGAACCGGACTTAATGTCAATGCCGATACTCTTAAGACTCTTTCAAAGCACAGAAATATTGCAGCTGTAAAGGAAGCAAGCGGAAACATAAGCCAGGTCGTTGAAATAGGAATGTTCTGTGATGAGAACTTCAGCATGTACTCAGGAAATGATGATCAGGTTGTTCCGTTACTCTCGGTTGGCGGCATTGGGGTCATATCTGTAATAGCGAATATTGCACCCAAGGTGATGCATGACATGGTAGTAAGCTATCTGCAAGGTGATGTAAAGACTGCGATGGAGCTTCAGCTTGGCATCAAACCTCTTAACGATGCCCTATTCTGTGAAGTTAACCCTATACCTGTCAAGACGGCTATGAACCTTCTTGGACACAATGTAGGAAACTTGAGGCTTCCCCTTGTCGACATGACGGATAATAATTTGAAACGCCTGAAAAATGAACTGATAAACTATGGATTTGAAATAAGGGGGTAGAAATACTTGATTAAAGTACTTATGAATGGCTGTAACGGAAAAATGGGGCAGGTAATTACAAAACTTGTTAAGGAATATGATGATATATGTATTACGGCCGGAGTAACAAGAGACCCTTCAAAGCGTCAGAATAGCTATCCTGTATTTCGAAATTTCAAGGAAGTTGCTGCGGTTGAGGCTGACGTTGTACTGGACTTTTCAAATCCGGAGGCTCTTCCCGATGTCGTAGAATACTGTGTAAAGCACCAAATTGCTTTGGTAGTCGGCACTACAGGGCTGTCTGAGAATAACCAGGAAATGCTGAGACAAGCATCAGCTTCGATTCCAGTATTTGTTTCTGCTAATATGAGCTTCGGCGTGACTGTGCTGATGGATCTGGCATTAAAAGCTGCCTCTGCCCTCGGTCCCGAATATGATATTGAAATACTTGAGAAGCACCATAATGAAAAAAAGGATGCTCCCAGCGGTACTGCCATCATGATAGGAAAGGAATTAAAGAATCAGATTAACAATTCTTTTGAGCTAATTTACGACAGGTCAAAAATAAAAGAAAAAAGGAAATCCAATGAAATAGGAATTTCATCGATAAGAGGAGGAACCATAGCCGGTGACCATACAATATTTTTTGCGGGTAAGGACGAAATCATTGAAATAAGACACACTTCCCTCTCCCGTGATATCCTTGGCCGGGGTACAATAAGGGCTGCCCGTTATACCGTATTGAAACCCAATGGGCTGTACAACATGAAAAATATGCTTGAAGATTCTATTTAATGGATTGGCAGCTTAGCAGCTCATTGAAATATATACGTGGTTAGGATGTGAATATAAATGGCCGTTATTGTACAAAAGTACGGGGGTACCTCCGTTGAGTCAATTGAAAAGATAAAGAAAATTGCAGAACAAATAGCTAAAAGAAAAAAGAGCGGAAATGACATTGTAGTTGTAGTATCGGCTATGGGAAAGACTACTGATAACCTTGTCCGTATGGCTTATGATATAACCATCGATCCTCACAAACGCGAACTCGATGTTTTGATGGCAACCGGCGAACAGGTTTCTATGTCTCTCCTGTCAATTGCGCTTAATAGTCTGGGTATTGAAGCAGTATCTTATGCAGGACACCAATTAGGCATTAAAACGGAGGGGTCCCATACAAAATCAAGAATAACAGATATAAATGATGAAAAAATCCACAAAGATCATCGTAATGGTAAAGTTGTAATAGTAGCAGGTTTTCAGGGAGTAAATGAAGATAATGAGATCACTACGCTGGGCAGAGGCGGCTCTGACACGACAGCAGTCGCGCTTGCCGCAAAGCTGCAGGCCCAGTGTGAAATATATACCGATGTTGACGGTATTTATACCATTGATCCAAGGCTTTACCCAAGGGCCAGAAAGCTTGATTTTATCAGCTATGATGAAATGTTGGAAATGGCGAGTTCAGGGGCAGGCGTTATGCATCCCAGGTCTATAGAACTCGCAGAAAAATACAAGGTTCCTGTGCTTTTAGCCCTGAATACGGGTGATATCCCAGGCAGCCTCATAAAGGAGATTGACAATACAATGGAAAATCCGGCAATAACCGGTTTGGCGGTTAACAACGACCAGGCAATAATCACTTTGAACGGTATACCCCATGATATCAGGGTAATTGCAGACATATTTCAAAGCATTGCAAACAAAGATATCAATATCGACATGATAAGTCAGACCTTTCCGGTAAACAGGCTCGTCAGCATATCCTTTACCCTTCCCAAGGCGGATCTGTACCATGCTTTGAAGGTATTGGACACCTTTAAGGATAAGATATTTACTTTTAGCTATGATGCTTTTGAAGACATTACAAAGCTTTCAGTAGTAGGCTTGGGTATGAACACCCAATCAGGGGTTGCTGCCAAGGTGTTTAACCTTCTGGCGGATAACGATATTCCTGTTAGCATAGTAACAACCTCAGAAATCAAAATTTCTTATATAATCAATCCCAATGATCAGCGCAAGGCCATCGAAGCCATTGCAAAAGAGTTTGATCTGTAAAAAATTAGTCACTAGACCCTGGTCTCTAGTCCTTAGATTACGGCAAAGCCTGCGAAGCCCTGCTCAATCTAGCGGCTAGTGACTAGCGACTAGTGACTGTTAAATTCCCCTGTTCCCGAAACCATGACCCAATACCTCTGCGGTATCGCTTACCGCCATAAAAGCCTCTCTGTCCAAATCATGAACTATCTGTTTCAGTCTGGCCAGCTGCCATGGGGCCACTATACAGTAAATAACTCTTTTCCTATTCCCGGTGTATGCTCCCTCGCCTTCCAGATATGTTACTCCCCTGCCTAATTTTTGAAGTATCGTATCCGCAACTTCCTGTTCATTATCTGTGATTATCATTATTGATTTACTGCTTCCAAAGCCCTGTTGCACCTTATCCAGAACAGTTGATGCCACATACATTGAAACCAGTGTATACATTGCAAGGTTGAGCCCGTAGAATAACGATGCAATAGTTACAATAATAAAATTTATTATCAGTGAAGTTCTTCCCAGGTTAATAGAAAAATACTTCTTTATAATTACAGCAACAATGTCTATTCCACCCTGCGAAGCCCGATTCCTGAATACAATCCCCATGCCTATTCCGTTCAATACCCCTCCATACAAACAGGACAAAAGAACATCGTCAATATAAACGATATTTCTTAAGAATGAGAATGAATCTATTGATACGGAAAATGCAGTCATTCCAATCAGGCTTAAAAGAATAAACTCCTTGTCTACAAACCTATATCCGGCTATAAATATAGGAATATTAAAAACAAATATCAGCACCCCTGGGTTGAAGCCAAAAATATAGTTCAGTATAAGTGCAATACCGCTGACGCCGCCGCTCAAAAGCTTGTGCGGTATCAGAAACACATTGAAGGATATTCCTCCTATGGCACTACCCGTTATTATCATTAATAACATAAGGGCATATCTATATTTATTGGCATTCAGTCTTTTAATAACAGTCATTTTATTCCACCTCTGCAGCTATATGATTATGATTCAATGCCTTCTCTGGCCGGTATTCCGCTTTTAAAGTAGTGCTTTATCTCCCTCATCTCGGTTACTAAATCTGCGGCATCTATTATTTCCTTCGGAGCGTTTCTTCCGGTAATAATTATCTCCATGCTCTCGGGCTTTGTTTTTAGAAGCTTTAATACCTGATCGATTTTTATAAGCTTATTGCCAAGTACACCTAACAATTCATCAATTATCAGAACGTCACATTCGTTATTTGCAACAACCCCTTCAATAAACGCAAAGCCTCTGTCTATATCTTCCTTCAACTCTTTCTTTTCCTGTTCGGAAAGAGTCCAGAAAAAGCCCCTTTCCTTTTCAAACCTGAATATTTTAAATAAAGGATTCAGCTTCTCTACGCTATGGAGTTCTCCGGTATCGCTACCCTTTAAGAATTGAACCATATATACTTTCAATCCCCTGCCGCAGGATCTCAGCCCTTGCCCCAAAGCTGCAGTTGTTTTTCCCTTTCCGTCTCCTGTATATACCTGAATCAGCCCTTTCTTAAGCCTCAAAACAAACACCTCCTCTTCGTTTATTATCCTATATTAACAATTATAACCTTAAAACGAAGTATTTTAAATATAAATAAAAAAGCAACCCAGTTGCTTTTTTATTCTCTCTGCTCTTCATTTTCACAGTCTATGTCGACTTCTGCATCACATAGCTCCATTTTAGAAATTGATACCTCATATGCCGTTCTTGTGATAAATTCTTCTTCTGATACTTTCTTTTGATAATTGCGACTTTGGATTCTTCCCCATATCCTTATTCTGTCCCCAACCTCCAAATTCTCAGAGTATCTTGCATTTCTTCCCCAAGCAATGCACGGTATGTAATCAGACTTATTATAAGGCCTGTTTACTGCCAGCAGCATATCGGTAATCTCACGACCAAACGGTGTTGTTCTGTACACAGGCTTTTTGCATATATAACCATCCAGATAAATCTGGTTTGGATTCTTGATTTCCTGTGCCATTGTTTTTAGATTTCTGGCAAATACAGTCAGTATAAGCTTATTGTTTCCTTCGTGGTATTTATTATATGATCTTAGCTGCCCCTCAACCAGCAGCTTTGAGTCTACATCAATATTCAGTCCCAGAACCAATCTTTCTGAAATTGTTATCGGAAGAATATCAAAAATATCACTCAGCCTGGGTACCTCCAGGTATACCGTATAAAAACCTTCACCATACATTTCATGGCTGAATTCCGGCTTGGAAGTTACCGTCCCATATACGGTAACATTGTTGCTCTCAATGACCTTATCAGTCATAGGCCCCGCTCCTTTCCCCGTTCTTGCGTATTTCAGGTTTAACCTACAGTATACATATTCATATGATATAAATAATATGAATTATTTTTATCAAACCCTTATGTTACGATATAGGCAAAATGCAAAAGGTTCTTTCAGCAGGAGCCTTTGAAATTTAATTCTATTTATTATTAATCAGTCCGAGCCGATTACATAGTATTCTTTGTGCAGCATTCATTTCATCCCCCCCAAGCATTACAAGCAGGTCATGTTTTTCGAGTAATAGCAAGCTTTTATCAATTGCATGATGCAATAAATGATAGTATCTGAAAGTAACATCGTTTTCTTTGAATATCCTTTTATAGATTCTCATGCTTTTCAGCGGAAGCTCACCTATATGAGAGTCACCGTCCATGCAGCTGGTAAGGATTACTTCCTTGCACTTCAGAATTCTTGCCCATTCGGTTATCAATCTGGCTTTTTCCCCATGAAGGGCCGGATTCGCACTCTGTGAAACAGAAATAATAAGTATGAGATTTTCATAACTCAATATCTGTATAGAATCAAAGACTGCAGTATAATCATAAATCGAACTGCAGTAATTATCGATAATAACGTATTCACCATCATAAATTTTCTGAAAATGTCTGGACGAAGCTTTGTACCTTTCTATTGAATTCTTTAAGCTTCCGATATCTTTGTCATAATACAAACCGCAGGTTATTGCAGCCAATGCATTATACACATTATGGCTTCCCATGGCATTCAAACGAATTGGAATCTCAAAAGGCTCTATCCTTTCACCCTTTCTGGTATAAAAACTTTTTTGCACGCAATAATTAAAACACGTAATCTCATTAACGTCTATACTGGACGCGGTTACCACAGCCTTTTTATTCAATCCGTAAGTAATGGATCTCACCCCTGCCAAGTCCTCTGCAGCTTTAATTCCACTGTATTCATCATTATTGATGATTATATTTTTTTTCTTTGACAGTTCAAAAGCCATATCCGGGACAGGCCGGCTATTATTGCCTTCCGAAGTACTCCTATCAGCAAGGATTGCACAGTCAAAATTCATATCAAAGCAGGAAATATTGCCCGCATTTGTGTTAACACTTATCGGAATAACATCTGTCAATATTTCATCATCCGCTCTGTAAAATATACTCTGAATCAACTCAATCAGAACGCTTTTATCGCTTTCTCCAAATACCCCTATAAGCTTGGGCATTTTTCCCCGGTTCCCGAAAAGTCTGTCAAACATCTTGTAAAGCGTATCCCGATGATTCCCGACATTTATTACCGGAAGATCGGGATCAGTTATATCATGGGGAGTAAATATCAGCGAAGCTCCTTTATCATAAGCTTCATATATTCGTCTTTTGTTCCTTCTATAGGACAAATCGACAAATATCATTCCCGGCCTTACTTTTTGCAGGTCTGCTGTTACACCTAATCCTTCCGGGCTTTCAACGTTCATCTTGCCAACTCCTATGTATTATACAAAAATACTCTGGTAATTGCATGCGCATACATTTCGGGATTATTATTGTATGATTGGCATACTGCTGCTATTTTATGTATGCGCTATAGAAAACAACTATTCTTATTGATTATCACGTCTATTATAGCCGTTCTTAAAAAATTTATCGCTCAATACTTCCCGGGACTTGATTTTCTCATCGACATATTTGACAATATCCTCTATTTCATCTTCAGTTTCATTCAACACCTTCGACAATGATGATGCTCCCGAAAAAAGCAAACCGAAAAATAATGTCTTGCGAATCTGTTTTAAAACACTGTCTCCCATAATAACACCCCCTTAACATATTATATTAAGGAGGTCTGTATTGTGCAGTACGGACTGCTAAATATCATCCTTATCTAAGCAGTTTCTGCATTCCTGTGTGGTCAATATAGTAATTTCCCTTATATATCAATTCTGAAACAGGCACTATCTTGTATCCTTCGTTTTGCAGATTCTCAAGTACTACCGTAAGTGCATCCTTTGTATAAGTTGCATTATTATGAAAAAGCACTATAGAACCGTTTTTTACCTTTGAAAGCACTCTTTTTACTATGGCATCCTTTCCGTAATCCTTATAATCAAGTGAATCCACATCCCATTGTATTACTTGTATCCCCATTTCCCTTGCGGTTATTACAAGCTTGTTGTTATAATCTCCGAAAGGGGGACGAAAAAGGGTCACCTTCTTATTTGTAATTGCTTCAATTTTATCTGAAGTCTGTGATAATTCTTCTTCTATCTGCTCTTTTGAAAGCTGGGACATATGAGGATGTTTTGATGAATGATTGCCTATCTCATGGCCCTCCTCGTCAATTTTTCTCACCATTTCCGGGTATTTATCCACCCAAAAACCTACTAAAAAAAAAGTGGTCTTTACATTGTATTTTTTAAGTATCCCAAGCAGATCCTCCGTATAATCTGCTCCCCACCGAGCAATCATTTATACACGCAATATTTTCACTATCCGGCAACTCTTGAATTAACTTGATAAATTCATCTTCATATTTATACTTGATTTCAACCATTTTATCTTTATCTTTTTCAAATACAATTACACAATCCACTAAATCAACAATGATGTCTCTGTCTAATTCTTCAATTTCAGCATACTTCTTAAATTTCATCAACCATACATTATGATTATCAATTTTCTCCTGTTCCTTGTTCCGTTCTTCCCTCATTGTCTCAATCTTTTGTTCCAGTTGTTTTTGCTGATTCTCATAGTCCTCTTTGTAAGCAATATAATCCTCCCTTGAAATATCTCCTGCTTTCCAATCCTCATATACTGACTTTTTTAATTGATATACCCTTTGAGATTCTTTTTCTAGTTTATCTAATTCAACATTTAGCCTTTTTCGCTTGTTTCTGTTGTCCTGCTTTGCATTTAGTATTTCAACAATTTCCTCAGTAACTAAAGCAAGTTTTGCATTTTTCCTTATATCATTAAGCACTATATTATAAATATCATCTTCTTTAATAGTATGTCTTGTGCAATTCCTATAAACTGCATAACTTCCGCAAATATAACTATGCCAATTTACAATATTTCCATCTTTATTAGTGTATTTGCTAGAATTTCGATGTAATGCCCTTCCACAATCACCACACCGCAAATACCCTGCGAATAGATTTACTACTTCATTAGTTTTCATTGCCTTAGTATCCCTGCTTAATATGTCTTGTACCTTCTCCCATGTTTCAATATCAATTATAGGCTCATGAGTGCAATCTTTTCTTATCTGCTTACTTTCTTCGACTTTGATTTTCTGCTTAACTTTGTAACTTATAACCTGTGCTTTTTTCTGTATCAGATTTCCAATAAACACTTCATTCTTCAAAATACTATGAACAGTGCTATAAGTCCAGTATTTAGTTGCTTCAATTTTATTGCTATTACAATAATTAAGTCCCTGTTGCATCTTATATTCTGTTGGACATGGAATATTCTCATTATTAAGCTTTCTTGTTATTTCAATCTTTGTATATCCTTCAATAAGTAATGAATAGATTTTTTTAATTACCCATGATACATTTTCATCAATCACTAATTTATTTTTATCCTGTTCATCCTTCTTGTACCCATACGGAGCAAAAGCCCCTATAAATTCACCGTTTCTTCTTTTAGCATCAAAAGCACTTCTTACCTTTATTGAAATATCTTCTGCATACTTATCATTAATAACTGATTTAATAGGTATTGCAAAACTATTACCCCTATTGTTTGCATCTGCACTATCATAATTATCATTTACTGAAACAAATCTTATGTTATTCTTAGGGAATACCTTTTCTAAATAATCACCTACAGAAATATAATCTCTTCCGAATCTGCTCAAGTCCTTGCAAATGATACAGTTTATCAATTTACTTTCCATATTATGTATCATCTTTTGAAATGCCGGTCTGTCAAAGTTCGTTCCAGTATATCCATCATCACAATAAATATCATATACACTTGAAAACTCTGGATTATCTTCAATAAAATCTTTTAATACCTTCTTCTGATTAGTAATACTATCAGATTCTTC